>JAQGNA010000757.1 GCA_028292075.1 Rhodoferax sp.
GGCGACCCGCGCTGGGGCGTGATGGGCGTCGCCATGCGCAGCACCGAAGTGGCCGATGGCCTGAAGGCGCAGGACGGCCTCTACACGTTGCGCATTGCCAGCGCCGACGGCCTGCGCTGGCAAGTCGTCGGGTCGGTCAAGGACACCTGTGTCGCCGCCCGCGAACCGGCCAGGGTAGTGGCGGCCCTGGCAGACCCGGCCATGCGGTGGGTCACGCTCACCGTCACCGAAAAAGGCTATGGCTCGGCGCTCGCCGATCTGCTGGTCGATGGCCTGGTGGCACGGCGTGCGAGCGGGCTCGGTGGCCTGACCATCGCCTCGTGCGACAACCTCTCCGACAACGGCCGCAAGCTGGCCCGCCTCTGCATCGACACGGCGGCCCGCAATGACGCGGGCCTGGCCCAATGGATCGAATCGGCCTGCACCTTCCCCAACAGCATGGTCGACCGCATCGTGCCGGCCGCCACCGCACAGCAGCGGGCCGACGCAGCCGCCGCGCTGGGGGTAGACGACGCCTGCGCACTGGCCACCGAGGGTTTCTGGGAATGGGTCGTCGAGGACCGCTTCGTCGACCCGGGCGATGCCGACGTGCTGCGCGCGGCCGGGGTCAACGTGGGGGCCGACGTCAAGCCCTTCGAGGAAGCCAAGCTGCGCATGCTCAACGGCAGCCACACCGCCATGGCCCTCATGGGTGCGGTGCAGGGCTGGCCCACGATTTCAGATGGCATTGCGCAGCCGGCGGTGCGCGAATTCGTGCATGGCTTCATGACGCGCATGGTGATGCCGCACCTGGCGCGGCCCGGTCTGCCGGCCTACCGCGACGCCTTGCTGGCGCGCTTCGCCAACCCGGCGCTGCACCACAAGGTGCACCAGATCGCCACCGACAGTTCACTGAAGATTCCGTTGCGCTGGCTGCCCACGCTGCGCGATGCGCTGGCCGCCGGGCACGACGTGGCGCCGCTGGCCCTGGCCGCCGCCGTGTGGATGCGCTACCTGCTGGGCGAAGACGAGCAGGGCCGGGCCTATGCCATCTCGGACCCGCAGGCCGCCAGGTTGCAGACGTTGGCGCAGGCGCACCGCGGCGATGCGGCCGGCAGCGTCGGCGCACTGCTGGGGGTGGCCTCGGTCTGGGGCGACACCTTGCCCGCCAACGCGGTTTTCACCACCGAAGTCACGCGCTGGCTGCAGGTGCTGCAGCAAGACGGCGTGGCGGCCGCGCTGGCGCAGTTGAACGCCCGGCATGGCGGGCCGCGCTGACCCGATCAGTCCATTTTTTTTCAACACGCCACAACGCTGAAAGACAGAGCACGGTATGAACACACACTCCACCACCCACGCCACCTCACTCCCCGCGACACCCGCCATTCGCGACCAGGTCGCACTCGTCACGGGCGCCAACGCCGGCATGGGCCTCGCCACGGTGCGCGCGCTGCTGGAGGCCGGCTACCGCGTCGCCGCCACCGACCTGCGCACCGAAGCCGTGGCCGAAGCCATGGCATCGCACGGCGAGCGACTCGCCTGCTTCACGATGGACGTGAGCGACATCGGCCAGGTGCATGCGGCCTGCGACCAGATCGAGGCCCACTTCGGACGCATCGACGTCTGCGTGAACAACGCCGGCTTCCTGCAGTACGCCAACTGCGAGGAGACCACGCCGGAGCTGTGGCACAAGACCTTGCGGGTCAACCTGGACGGCGTCTTCTTCGTCAGCCAGCGTGTCGCGCCGGGCATGAAGTCGCGCGGCTTCGGGCGCATCGTCAACATGGCGTCTTTTGGCGCCAAGACCGGTGGACTGTCGCCGCTGCCCGCCTATGCCGCGAGCAAGGGTGGCGTGGTGTCGCTGACCTTCAGCTTCGCCCGCCAGTACGCGCCCTTCGGCGTCACCTGCAATGCGCTGGCGCCAACCTTCGTCAAGACGCAGATGCTGACCGACCAGGTCAGCCCCGAGCGGCAGGCCGAACTGCGGCAGAAGATTCCGGTGGGGCGCTTTTGCGAGCTGGAGGAACTGGCCCACAGCGTGCTGTTCCTTGCCCATCCGCTGAGCGGCTTCATCACCGGCGAGGTGCTCGATCTGAACGGCGGCCTGCAGTTCGACTGAGGCGATCCTCGCGCTACCTCAAGCCGCTGCGTTCCCCGCCAGCACGCCCGGCCCGGCCTCGGCCACGCGCCGCGCGATGTCGGCGATGTCTTCGGGCGCCAGGCCCTCGCTCTCCACCGGCAGGCGTTCGGCCCAGCGCCGGAAATGCGCCCGTTGTGATCTGGCATAGGCCGGGTCGTAGTGGCGCGTGGCGAGTTCCGAGAACAGCGGCGCCAGGTCGCCGGCGAGGGCCAGGGCCTGCCAGGCGCCGATCACTTCCTTGCCGTGCAGGGGCTTGAGCGTCTCGAACTGGTTGGCCAGCCATTCGGGCCGCTCGCCCAGGTAGGCGTAGTCGCGCAGCAGGTAGTCGAGCCGCGCGGCATGCGGCACGCGCACCTCGACGCAGGGGCTCTCGCGCATGCGGTCGATCAGCGGAATCGGCACGTTGAGCCGGCCGATGCGGCGGCTCTCGCCTTCCACATACAGCGGCCGGGCGGGGTCGACCTTTTCCAGCACCGCGCCAACGGCGGTCTCGAAGGCGGTCTGCGAGGGCTGCGGCACGTCGGGCAGGCCACCGAGCAGCGAACCCTTGTGGCATGCCAGCCCTTCGAGGTCGAGCGTCTGGTGGCCCTGCTCGGCCAGGGCATGCAGCACCCGGGTCTTGGCGCTGCCGGTGGCGCCGCACACCACCACCAGCGGCAGCGTCGGCGCCGTGCGTTCGATGGTGTCGATGACATGCCGGCGCCAGCTCTTGTAGCCGCCGGCGAGCTGCTGCGCGTCCCAACCCACCATGCGCAGCCAGGTCGTCATGGAGCCGCTGCGCAGGCCGCCGCGCCAGCAGTAGACCAGCGGCTTCCAGCCGACCGGCTTGTCGGCGAAATGGGCGCTCAGGTGCCGCGCCAGGTTGGCCGCGACCATGCCGCCGCCGATGCGCCGCGCCTCGAAGGCGCCGACCTGCTTGTAGATGGTGCCGACGATGCGGCGCTCCTCGTCGTCGAGCACCGGGCAGTTGATGGCGCCGGGAATGTGGTCGATGGCGAATTCGGCCGGCGAGCGGGCGTCGATCACGGCATCGAA
>JAQGNA010000756.1 GCA_028292075.1 Rhodoferax sp.
AACCCAGATGCCGGGCAGCGAACCGAGCAGCAGCTTGGCCAGCAGCGCCCATTCGACCGAGCCGATGGAGGCATGGCCCAGGCCAGCGACCAGTGTCAGCGGCACGGCATGGGCAATGTCGGCGGCCACGATGCGCGGCAGCGGCAGTGCCGGATACAGCAGCATCAGCACCAGCACGCCGATGGCGCCGGCACCGACCGAGGTGAGTGTAACCAGGGCCCCGAGGACCGCACCGAACAGCACCGGCAGCGCCTTGTGGCGCGGGCGCGCATCGGCGGCGGCATCGGCCGAAGCGCGCGGGCCGGCCTTGCCCAGCACCGCCTTGTACAGCGTGGCGATGGCGGTCAGCAGCAGCGCGGCTCCGAGTGTGGTGGTCATGGCCTTCTGCACCGCCGGGTCGGCCGGGCCGAACTGGTTCAACACGTAGAGCGTAGCCAGCGAGGCCGGAATGCTCCCGCAGGCCATGAGCAGCACAACCGGCCAGTCGATCACGCGGGCGCGTGCCAGCGCCACCGAGCCGCCCATCTTGGTGAATGCGGCAAAGAGCAGGTCGGTGCCGATGGCCAGGTGCGGCTTCACGCCGAAGAAGAAGATCAGCAGCGGCGTCATCAGGGAGCCGCCGCCGACCCCGGTGAGGCCGACGACAAAACCCACGAAGAAGCCGGCCAGAACGAACGCAATATCAAGCATTGCCGGAATGATAGAAGCCCGGCTTCATATTCCGAACTACTTATTCGTTACACCATTATGTGCATAACGATATTTAGAAATCATCCATGCGCGTTTACTCCAGAGGCTGGGGCGGCTGCACGCCGTACTTGTCAGCCCATGGTTCCAGCGACGGCATGATCGACGGATAAAGCTTGACGCCTTCGCGCAGTTGCCGCTCGGTACCGCGCAGGCCTTTTTCACCCGGCGTGCGCACCGGTTGCCCGGCCTGCGCCGGACGCGAGGCGCGGCAGCGGTCGGCCACGGTGTCGGTCTGGCGGGTAAATGCGTCGAGCCCCGCAAAGGCGCGCGGGTCGATGATCTGCAGGAAAACCGTGGCGCCCCAGCCCTCCTTCGGGTCCGCCCGGCCGTGGCCCGCCAGGCCACCGGTCAGGGCCTCGACCAGCAATGTCAGCCCGTAGCCCTTGTGGCCAGAATCCATGCCGCCCAGCGGCAGGATGGTGCCCTTGGGCTCCTGGAACAGCACGGCCGGGTCGTCGCTGGCCTGGCCATGCCCGTCCATCACCCAGGCGGCTGGCAGGCGCCGGCCTTCCTTGTGCAGGCGATTGGTCAGGCCGTTGGTGGTGGCCGACGTCGACACGTCCATCAACACCGGCAGGGTCGATGTCGGAATGCCGGCGGAGATCGGGTTGGGCGTGAACACGGCGTCGAGCCCCCCATAAGGTGCCACGCTCTCGGCGTTGGGGTCGGAGCAGGTCAGCAGCATCAGCAGACCCTGGTCGGTGGCCCGCTTCAAAAAGGCCGCCAGGCAGGCGATGTGGTGGCTGCGACGAATCACGACGGTGCAGGTGCCCAGCCGGGCTGCACGCTCGCTGGCCAGTGCCATCGCCTTGAGCACCAGCCACGGACCGGGCAGCCGCCGCCCGTCCCACGTGACGGATGCGTCATGGTCGGCCACCACGGTCGGCTCGCCGTCACGCGCCATTGCCCCCGAGGCCAGTTCGCCGAGGTAGGGGCCGAGCAGGCCGAGGCCGTGGGTGTTGTGGCCGAGCAGGTCGCCTTCGAGTAGCACTTCGGCCACGGCGGTGGCTTTTTCGTCATCGAGTCCGGCGGCGCCGAGCAGGGCGCGGGCATAGGTCAGCAGTTCGGGGGCGCGGTAGGTCATCGGGTTGGTCTCCTCGTGGCGATGATACGGAAAGCGGTGCCTTGCGCGGCATAGGACCACACGGGGCCGCACGGGAGGTGGCGCGCCAGGGCCGGAATCACATTTCTTCGATCAGGTCTCGATCAGGCCGTCACAGGCAGCGTCGATGGCGTCCACCCAACGCTGCAGCGGCTCTGGCAATGCTTCGTCAGGGCCAAGGCCACAGCGGCGCAGTGCTTGCCGCTGCATCGCGCGGACCTGCCAGGCGAGTTCGTGGCAGATGAGAGAAAGCTCCATCGCCAGCAGCCCGCTCACCGCCGCTTCGTCCAGGCTGGCCAGTTGTTCGGGCGCAGCGCCGGCTTCGATCAGGGTGCGGTGAATGTCCGCACTGCGCTCGGTCATGAAGGCCAGCGCCGCGCGCCGGTTGGCAGCGAACGTGGCGAACCCGCCGTCTTCGGCCAGCTGCCGCGGCCAGGTCGCCAGCACCCGCTCGATGGCGGTGAGCCGCGCCACCGGATCGCTCACGGTCACCTCGACAGGCGCGGCTTCGGCCTCCTGTTCGGCCGTGCGCTCCAGCAGTGGCAACAGGCGGCTGACCAGCCCTGCGTCATAGCGGTGGCGATTGGCGCGGAGCAGCACCGACAGGCGGAGTTCGGCATGCCGCCGCCCCGGCTTGGCCAGTGCCGCCACCACCTGCGCCAGCGAAAGGATGCGGCCCCAGGGGCTGATCGCGGCGCCTGCCAGCCCGCCGGGGTAGCCCGAGCCGTCCAGCAATTCGTGGTGCTCGCGCACTGCGCGAATCACTTCCTTCGGATATTCGTGGTGACGCTCCAGCAGCAGCGCCGACACCAGCGGGTGCGAGTAGAGCTGGCGCCGCTGCTGCCGGGTGATGGTCTGCTTGGGGTCGAGGAGCACGGGGTCGACGTGCAGCATGCCCAGGTCGTGCAGCAGGCCGGCGGCCGCCAGCATGGACAGGTCGAACCGCGCCGCCATCGTGCGCTGGCCAAGCCACGCCGCGGTCAGTGCGGCGGC
>JAQGNA010000759.1 GCA_028292075.1 Rhodoferax sp.
GTCTATCCTCTGTTGTGCGCCAATATAGGCCGTGACCGGCGCCCTTGCTGTAGGACACCGGCGGTTCGGTGGCAGACATTGCCGAAGGATCAGCATAGCTGGTGCCGCCATCCACAGAACTTTTTGCCAACAAGTTCCGGATCTGGCCCAGGCAAGGGTTTTATCGGCCACAGAGTCCCCACATAATTGTTTCAATTGGAATCAATTAGATACAAAAAGGATTCTCGCCAGTGAACAAAGTTTTTCTCAGTGTAGTTTTCGCCCTTGGCGTCGCCATGGTGTCTTCCGCGCAGGCCTATGTGGTGTCGTTCGACTACACCAACACGAACAGTGCTCCCGGCGATCATTCCGGAAAGACGAGCTACCTGCTCGGTGCGAACAACATTGCCACACCGGGCTCAGGCGTGTTCGTGGAGACTTTCGACGCTCGCAATGGCGGCGGCAACACCATGGGCTGTGGGCTCGATACCCCTTCGAATCTGGTCAGCATCAGCGGCGGTTCCTACGGCTTCCGCTCCGGCACGTTGGCAAACGTGGCCGCCGCGCCGGCCGGCGACCGCAGCTGCTACGCCTATGGTCCGAGCCAGGGCGGCGCGCTGCCGGACAAGGTCACCATCGACTACAGCGGCCTGCTGTCGGAGCTGGGCGCAACGAGCCTCAACTACTTCGGCCTGTATTACGGCTCGATCGATACCTTCAACGACCTCACGTTCTACAACGCCGCTGGCGGGCTGATCGCCAAGATCACCGGCACAAGCCTGATCAGCCAGTTCAAAGGCACCTCCGGCAACCAGACTGCTGACTCCTCCAACATCTACGTCAACCTGTTTTTCGATCCGGCAGAACGCTTCACCAGCTTTGCGTTCTCGACCTCGGGCATCGCCTTCGAAATGGACAACCTCGCGGTCGGCGTCAATGTGGCACGCAAGCTGCCCGAGCCATCGTCGCTGGCTTTGATGGGTCTGGCCATGGCCGCCATCGTGGTGCTACGCCGTCGGAAGTTCATCCAGTAAGAGTTGTTGTTAGTGGGATGACCGGGGCTCGAGCCTGTCGGTCCAAGGCCGTTCGTGTTGCAGCGAACGGCCTTTTTTTCGTTTGTCGATGCCCCGACGAAGAATCACCATCACGGCAAGATGGATAAATACCAGCCGTAAACCATCCAGATGGATGGTGTTAGGATGGCGCCATGCCAAACGCAATCAAAACCGCAGAAACGACAACGAGCACCGCCTCGCCGGCGATGTCTCCTTCGGCCCCCAAAGTAAAACTGGCCGATTCAGAGAAGATCACCATCAATCTTGGCTTCGTTGACCTGGGCCAGATCGACTTGCTCGTGGCGGAAAGCTTCTACAGCAACCGCTCCGACTTCATTCGCACCGCCATCCGCAACCAGTTGCGCAGCCACGCGGACGCAGTGCAACAGGTGGTTGCCCGCAAGATGCTGGTGCTTGGCCTACAGCACTTCAGCGCCGACGACCTGAGGGCGGTGCAGACAGCCGGACATAAGCTGCAGATTCGGGTGCTGGGCCTCGCAAGCATCGGCACCGACGTCACGCCTGAACTGGCCCTTGCCACGATCGATTCACTTGACGTCCTGGGCGCCCTGCAAGCCAGTCCTCAGGTGAAGGCGGCACTGGCCAGCCGCATCAAATAACCGCTGCGTCCAGGTCATGTTTCTTCCAAGACGCCGCGTCGAACCCACTCCCGGACCGAACTCGGGCCTCCAATTCGTCGCCCTATCGGCACCAACCCCACTTCAGAAAGACACCATGTCACTCAACATCCAGGAAATCATGCGGCAAGCCACCCGTCTCACCCAGGGCGGCAGCCTGCGCGACGCCACCGAACAGATCCAGCGCGCCCTGAAGGATGCCGGCCTGCCAGGCAGCGGCTTCATGCCACAGGGCGCCGGCATGCCCGCGGCTCCCTCCTTCGCCTCCTTTCCCTCCTCTCCCTCCTCTCCCTCTTTCCCCTTTGCTCCCACCGATGCGGGCACGGTGATCGACGGCTGCGTGACCGAAGTCAACGAACCTGGGCCGACATCGGCGCCCCAGCCGCGTACGGTGGAGCCCGGCCGGGCCCAGGCCGCGGAAGGTGCCACCACGGAAGCGTTCACCTCTGGCAGCCACAGCCATGCCGGGCGCACGTTGGCCTACAAACTGTATGTGCCGCCACATGCCGCAGGGCAACGCCTTCCCATGCTGGTGTTGCTGCACGGCTGCACCCAGAATCCGGACGATTTCGCCGCTGGCACCGGCATGAACGAGCTGGCGCGCGAGCAGGGCTTCTGCGTGCTGTACCCGGCGCAGGCGCAAGACGCCAACCCCTCCAAATGCTGGAACTGGTTCAAGCACAACCACCAGTCGCGCACGGGTGGGGAGCCGGCCGTCATTGCCAGCCTGACGCAGGCCGTGGCGAAGTCCCATGGAATCGATGCGGACCGAATCTATGTGGCCGGACTTTCGGCGGGCGGCGCGATGGCGGCCATCCTCGGCGAGACCCATCCGGAATTGTTCGCCGGCATTGGCGTGCATTCCGGTCTGCCCCACGGCGCGGCGCGCGACATGCCGGGCGCTTTCGCGGTCATGAAATCTGGCGTCGGCACAGGCAGCGCGGCCAGGGCCAACCCCCGGCCGGCCCGGCCCGTGCCGACCATCGTCTTCCACGGCGATCGCGATGAAACCGTGCACCCGCTGAACGGCCAGAAGGTGATCGATGGTGCGCTGACCGCGGCCCAGGTGCATGGCAGCGGCGTCGCAGCCGCGCCGCAAGTGGCCCGCACCGAGACCGGCAGCCAGCCCGGTGGTCGGCGCTACACGCGCACGGTGCACCAGTCGGCCGGCGGCAAGGTGCTGGCCGAACATTGGGTGGTGCACGGCGCTGGGCATGCCTGGTCGGGCGGCCGGCCCCAGGGCAGCTACACCGACGCCAGCGGCCCGAACGCCAGCCGCGAGATGATGCGGTTTTTTGCGAGCCATGGCCGCCACTCCGAAAAGGCCTGACCTTTTCGCGGCCCGGTCAACGCCGGGCCGCTGGGACACGCGGCATTCGCCACATGGCACGGTTGATGCATCGCCAACTGATCCGCTCGCTTTTCGCGCCAATCCGGTCGCGTGGTCAGCGGTCCAGCTACCGATCGGACCGTCCATGAAGATCTCACTCATCCTGGCCACCGCCTGCACCGTTCTGGCGTTCGTCGCCTGCGGCAAGACCGAAGACGCCAAGCCCGCCGCTGCGCCGGCTGCGGCTGCTCCAGCGACACCTGCACCCGCTGTTACCACCCAGACGACGGCTGTACCAGCCGCTTCGGCCTCGGCGCCGGCCGCCACCGTGGCCGACAGCACCACGCCCTCTGCGGCCGATGCGGTGGCCGCCGCTCTTGCAGCGGCCGCCAAGGCAAAGTAAATCGCCCCGGCGTCCACCCGAAATCGGGGACCGGCGGAAGATGGCGTCGACCCGCTAGGGCCGGGTTCGGGCCCGGATCAGGCCGGGATCAGCCCCACATCGGGCCGACGCGCCGCAAAAGGTAGGTGTCCATGATCCAGCCGTGGGCCGCCCGGGCTTCGCGACGGCGGCGGACGATGTCATCGCGCACCGCGGCAAGCGCACCGGCAATGCACAGTTGCTCGGGCATGCCGAGGTAGGCGCCCCACCAGATGTTCACGCCTTCGGGCGGCAGCGCCGCAAAGGCGCATTCCCCGTCGAGCAGCACCGCCACGGTTGCCACGCCAGGCGGCCAACCATGCGCGCGCAGATGGCGGCCGGTGGTGATGGTGACCGGCGCATTGATCTCGTTCAACGCCACCGCATGGGCCGCCGTCAGGGCCTGGAGCGCCGTGATGCCCGGCACCACCGAAACCTCGAGCGCCAGCCGCCGTCCCAGCCGCTCGGCGATGCGCAGCGTGCTGTCGTACAGCGACGGGTCGCCCCACACCAGCAAGGCGACCCGCCCGCCCCGCGGCAGCGCTTCGGCGAGCGCCGTCTCCCACGCAACCGCGATGGCGTCGTGCCAGCGGTCCACCGCGCCGAAATAGTCGGTCTCGGCGCCGTCCCGCACCGGCATGTCGAAGCCGACGGTGCGGGTCTTCGGGTTGACGACCACCGCCGCGCACAGTGCCAGTCTGAGCCCGGCCAGGTCCGATTTGCCTGCGCCTTTGTGCGGCACCAGGATCACGTCGGCGGCGTTCAGGGCGGCAATGCCCTGGCGCGTGATGTGGTCCGGGTTGCCGGTGCCGATGCCGACCAGGCAGAGCGAGATCACAGCGGGCCCGTGCCTGGAAACCGGGGCGCGGTGCCGACCGGGCGGTAGCGCCGGTCGTAGTCTTCGGCATAGAGTCGGCTGTGCGAGAAGTTGTCTGCGCCGAGCGTGCGGCTCACCAGGATCAGCGCCGTGCGCTCCATGGTGTCACCGACTGCCGACACGATGTCCGCCAGTGTGGACCGCACGACTTTTTCGTCCGGCCAGCTGGCCCGCCAGACCACCGCCACCGGACAGTCGCCGCCGTAGTGGGGCGAAAGTTCGTCCACCACCCGCGGCAGCACGTGGATGGACAGGTGGATGGCCAGCACCGCACCGGTCTGGGCAAAGGCCGCCAGCGATTCCGATGCGGGCATGGCCGAGGCGCGGCCCGAGGTGCGGGTCAGCACCACCGATTGCGCCAGACCGGGCAGCGTGAGCTCGGCCTCGAGCGTGGCAGCCGCGGCGGCGAATGACGGCACGCCCGGTGTCACGGTGTAGGGAATGCCGGCTTCGCGCAGGCCGCGCAGCTGTTCGCCCATGGCCGACCAGACCGACAGGTCGCCCGAATGCAGCCGCGCCAC
>JAQGNA010000060.1 GCA_028292075.1 Rhodoferax sp.
ACCAATCCGGTGGGCGACGCACCCAAGCTCATCGCTACGCTGCGCACGCTGTTCCCCGTGAAGCGCGGCGGCTTCGTCATCGGCCCGATGCTCGAGCTGGGCTGGGGCACGCCGAGCCTTGTCACCGTGCGCATGGGGCTGCTGATCGCGCCGACCGAGGGCGCCATCGTGATCCTGGGCCAGGTGATCGTGCAACTGCCGCCGCTGGTCGACGCGGGGCTGGCGCTGCTGCGCCTGCAGCTCGACTTCGTCGGCTCGGTGGTGGTGAACCCGCTGGCCATCAGCTTCGATGCCAAGCTGCGTGATTCTCGTGTGGCGTTCATCGCGCTCACCGGGCAGTTCGCCTTCCGTGCGCAGTTCGGCAATCGGCCCAGCTTCCTGATCAGCGCGGGCGGCTTTCATCCGCGCTTCAAGGAGGTGCCGTCGGACATTCCCGCGCCGTTCGAGCGGGTGGGCGCGGCCTTCGACATCGGCATCGTCGGCGTGTCGTTCAAGGGCTACTTCGCCATCACCTCGGCCACCGTGCAGGCCGGCTCCGAGCTGCGCATGTGGGCCGACCTCGGCGTGGCCAGCATCGAAGGTGGCTGGGGCTTCGATGCCATCTGCTACCTCGAGCCGCGCTTCTACTTCGAGGTCGACCTGCGGGCCTACCTCGAGGTGCATGTGTTCGGCACCGACTTCGCGGCGATCCGCGTCGAAGGCTCGCTGGCCGGGCCGGGGCGCTGGCGCATCGCCGGGCGCGGCGTGGTCGAGCTGCCGCTGGTGCCCGACGTGCACATCCACATCGACGAGGCCTGGGGCACCGACCGCGACACGCCAGTGGTCACCGTGCCGCTGGCCGACAAGGTGGCGGCCGAGATCAACGCGCCCGCCAACTGGAGCGCGCAGCTGCCGCAGGGCGGCGAGGCCTGCGTCACCGTGGCCGACGTCAAGGGCGCGACCGGCATGCTGGCGCATCCGCTGGGCACGCTGGTGTTCCAGCAGAAGCTGGTGCCGCTGGCGCTGCGCCTGGCCAAGGTGAGCGGCAGCCGCATCGCGGGCGCCAACGAGTACTTCGGGCCGAAGCTGGTGATGGCGGCCGGCGGCGACGATGCGGCACCCGCCGAGCAACAGGTGCAGACCCGGCAGGACTTCTTCGCCGCCGCGCAGTTCCTCGATCTCTCGGAAGCCGAGCGCCTGGCCAAGCCGTCGTTCGAGGCCTTCGACGCGGGCTATGCCCTGCGCGACAGCGACTTCGAATGCGGCATACCCGTGACCCAGCCCCTCGGCTTCGAGGAAGCCGACCTTGGCGCCGACGCGCCCGTGCCGCGCCGCAGCCGTTACCGGGCGCTGGTCGACTACGCGGAAAGCGCGCACGGGCCGCTGCTGCCCTTCGGTGCGGCGGGCCGTTCGGCGCTGCGCGACAAGCGGCTGGTGCAGCCGGCGTTGCAGGCGCCCATCGCGCTGAGTCCGCCGCCGTTGACTTTGGCCGACAAAGCCACGTTGGCGCCGGTGACTGGCGCACAGGTACAGCACAGCGTCTGGCAGGCGGGCCAGTCGGTGCAGGGCAACGCCGTGGCCGATTCGCCGTCGCGGGTGCTGGTGGTTGAACTGGCCGAGCTGGCCTGACGACGGCACCGCCACCGGCCGCGCCCATCCACTGACACAGCAACGCAGCAACGCAAACGCGGCGCACAGAAAAAGAAAGGCGGGCAGCCCCATGGCGATCTCCTACCAGTTCCTTCCCTGGGCCCGCCGGGGCCTGGCCCGCGCGCACCGCACACCCGACGCCGGTGGTCCGCTGCCGGCGCGGGCACAGGTGAAAGTAGGCCTGACGCTGCAGGCGCGGCAGGACGGCAGCGGCGCGCCCGCCGTGTCGGGCGGCATCGACCTGAGCCTCTACGGCCCGGGCGACGTGATCGGCATCGACCCGCGCCTGGTGGTGCGCACCGACCCGCGGCCCACTGTCACCAACTTCGAGCCCAACTACCTGGCCGTGGTCGACTTCGACCCGCCCGACTTTCCCTGGATGATGACGCCGGCCCATGCCGACGCGGCCCAGCGCCTGCGGCCCTGGCTGGCGCTGGTGGTGCTGCGGCGCGAAACGGTGGCGCTGCCGCGACTCTCGCCCGGGGCACCGCTGCCGGCGCTGTCGCTCACCGCGGCGCAGGTGGGCAGCGACTTGCCCGACCTGCGCGACGCGGCGCTCTGGGCCCATGCACAGATGCTGACGACCCGGCCCGCCGCCGACGTGGCCGGCCTGGTGGGCGAACTACGGCAGGCGCCCGAGCGCAACATCTCGCGCCTGGTCTGCCCGCGCCGGCTGGCGCCGCGCACCGCCTACCTGGCCTGCGTGGTGCCGGCCTTCGAGGTGGGCCGGTTGCGCGGACTGGGGCAGCCGGTGGCCGCCGACGCGGTGCTCACCCCGGCGTGGCAGCACGACGCGCCCGGCGACCTGCAACTGCCGGTCTACTACCACTGGGAATTCGCAACCGGCCCGGTCGGCGACATCGAGACGCTGGCGCGCCGCATCCGCACGCCCGACAAGTACCGCGACGACACCGCGCTGCTGGCCCAGCTCGACCACATCGGCGAACTGCCGGTGGCGGTGGACGGCGACCATCTGCTGTTCAACGGCGACCGGCCCGGGCAGACCATCTTCGAAGGTGCGCTGGTGTCGCTCGACTTCGCGCCGGCGCCGCCGGACGACGCCGTCACGCTGAAGCTCGAGGCCATGCTGAACAGCGGGCAGGATCTGGCCGCGGCCGGATCGCCCAAGCCGGCCAAGGTGCCCACCTTGTCGCCACCGCTCTATGGCGAGCATCCGGCGCGGCGCCACACGGTGCAGGGCGGCCAGGTCGCCAGCCGATGGCTCGACCAGTTGAACCTGCAGCCGCGCTACCGCCTTGCAGCGGGCTGGGGCGCCGAGGTGGTGCGGCAGAACCAGGAAGACTTCATGCAGGCGGCCTGGGAGCAGGTCGGCGAAGTGCTGGCGGCGGAGCGCGCGTTCTCGCTCAGCCGGCTGTCGCGCGACGTGCTGCGGGCCATCGAGCAGCGGCATCTGGCCAAGCTGCCCGACCACCGTTTGCTGGCCGTGCTGGCCCCGGCGCGTGCGCGGCTCAAGCTGCAGCCCGGCGAAAGCCTCTACGGCCGCATCGACGCCGCCACGCTGCCGGCCGAACTGTTCGACGGCGCGATGCGGCGCTTCGCCTCGCCCAACCGGCAGACGCTGCGCATGGCGCTGTGGCGTGGCCGCGAGGCCGGCCTGGCCAATGTGTCGGCCCAGATGCAGGCCCTGGTGGCGGTGTTCGCCAACGCCGCCAGCCAGGTGACGGCGGTGGATCCGAACCGCTTCGTGCCGGACGGCCTGATGGGCAGCCGTTCGATCGACGAGATTCCGCTGCCGGCCGACCTGAACAGCCAGGTCGACCTGTTCGGCTACACCGGCCTGGCGGGCAGCCTGAGCGGCAACCAGCTGGCCGGCATTCGCCAGCAGGGCGATGCGGCGCGCCGCTTGGCGGCGG
The DNA here is from genome assembly GCA_028292075.1 of Rhodoferax sp. The sequence continues at coordinate 3,504 of JAQGNA010000060.1, forward strand.
TGGCCAAGCCCACGCCCGACAAGCTGGGCGACGTGTGGCACACCGGTATCCTCACCGAGACCCACACGCTGCGCATCGTCGAGCTGCAGCGGGTGGCTGGCCGGCACCTCGATGCGGTGGAGATCGACCAACTGGTGAAGCTGGCCAGCGGGCCCGGGGCCGAAGGCGTGCTGCTCAGCGTGACCGACGCCGGCGTGGTGAGCGCGCAGGCGCTGACGATCGATGGCCGGAACGGCAGCGTCCAGCTGGTGGGGCGGGCGTTCACGGCGCGCGGTCGCGGCGCACCCACCGCGACCGAAGCCGCCGAGGCGGCGGGCCCGCCCGTAACTGGGGCGGCCAGCAAGGCGGGGAGCAAGGGCTCCCTCGGCGCGGTGCCGGTGCGCGCGTTGCGCCAGTACGGCAACGCCGCGGTGTTCGCCAGCCTGCCGGGCGGCGTGCTGGGCCAGAATGAGCAGACCGTGGCGATCAAGGTCACCTCGCCGGGGCGCTTCGACGCGGTGGTGGCGGCGCCGACGCTGCCCTTGCAGCCGGTTCAGCCGGTGCGGCCGATCGATCCGCTGCAGCCCGTCGATCCGCTGCAGCCCGGAGTGCTGGTCCAGCCGGTCCAGCCGGGCCTGCAGGTCCAGCCGATCCGGCCCACCATCACCCTGCCGCCGGCCGAGAAGAGCCGCGTGGTGATCGGCCGCTATGTCGAGGCCTTCAACGCCTACCAGGCGCAGGCGGTCGATCCGATGGCCACGCTCCAGGTCAGCATCGAGCCGCTGAATTTGGCCATGGCACCGGCCACCGCCCAGGCGCGTGGCCGCATCGACCCGACGCACACGGTGCCGGCGCGGCTCGCGTCCACGCTCGCCTTGGGCGGGCAGGGCATGGCCTGGGACGCGGCGAGCGGGTTGTCGCATCCCTTCCTGTCGACCCGGCTCGACACCGCTTTTCTCGCCGGCATCCGCTACGTGGTGCCGCGCCAGTGGGACCGTGTCATGGCGTTCCCGCACCTGGCGATGCCGCTGGCGCGCCGGCTCGAGGTTCTCGCGCCCGAGGCCTTCCTGCCGGGCGTGGGCGTGCTGCCCGACGACTTCATCATGGCCGTCAAGACCAATCCGCGCTTCGTCGAGGCGCTGATGGTGGGCGCCAACCACGAGATGGGGCGCGAGCTGCTGTGGCGCGGCTTTCCCACCGACCAGCGCGGCACGCCTTTCCAGCATTTCTGGCAGAGGCTCGACGGCAGGACCGACATCGATCTCATCCACACCTGGCAGCCGCAAAGCCCGCTTGGCGGCCAGCCCGGCAGCGCCGAGATGCTGGTGCTGCTGATCCGCGGCCAACTGCTCGAGCGCTTTCCCAACCTGGGCATCTACGCTTATCCGCGCCAGCCGAACGACGCACGCCCGGGTGCCGGCAGCCCCGCCAACGCGGAGGGCAAGCACGAGATGAACCCGGCCCTGGTCAAGCTGCCGGTGCTGCGCGGCCACCTGGGGAGCGACATCACCTATGTCGGCTTCGACCCGGCCATCACGCCCACCGAGGACGGCATGCGCGGCTGGTTCTTCGTGCTCGAGGAGCACATGACCGAGCCGCGCTTCGGCTTCGACGAGCCCGATGGCCCCGGCCAGAACAGCATGAGCTGGCTCGACGTCGACTGGACCGAGGCGGGCGTCGCGCCCGGCGCCTGCTTTACCGCAGCCAACCTGCGCGCCGCGCCACCGGCCGTGGGCCAGGCCGCGTGGACCAATCCGCATGCGGCCATGGCCGCCCAGGCGCTCATGCAGCGTCCGTTCCGCGGCTACTACGCCGGCAGCAAGCTCGTGCCGCCGAAGGGCCCGGCCTGACGCCGCAAGGCCCGAAGTCACCCCGCTCAAAGTCACCCGGCCCGAAGTCACACATTCAAAGTCAACGTCCGAGGACATCCCCATGCCACGCCTCGATCTTCCCCTCGGTCCCCTCAACAGCCTGCGCCAGGACGCGGCCAGTCTGGGTGGCGAACAGGCCCAGCTGGACGCCCAGGTGGCGCAGCAGGCCTCGCTGCTGACCGCGCTCCAACGCCAGGGGGCCGACGCTCCCCGGCGCAGCGAAGCGGAAGCCACGCTGGCCCAGCTGCGCCAGCGCCGCGCCGAACTGGCCCGCCGCCGCAGCGAGGTGGACCAGCGCCTGGACGCCGGCATCAACG
>JAQGNA010000074.1 GCA_028292075.1 Rhodoferax sp.
GTTGGCGATGGACGTGTCGAGCACGTTCATGAACGTGGCGGCGGCCAGCGCGATGGTGCCCCAGATGCGGGCACTGCCTTCCAGGGGCGGGTGCGCCGCGGGAGCGGCAGCTGGCGCAGCCGGGGCCGGGGCTGGAGCAGGTGGAGCGGCTGGTCCGTCGGGCGCTGTGAGTGAGGTGGACATGCGAAAAAGCCTCTTGGATCAGGGTGGTCGACGGGGGCGTCTCGGGGCCGTAACGGCTTACTGCACCGCCACTGCTGGCACGGGCCGCAGCGCCATGTTGGCGCCTTCCGGCAGTGCCAGCGGCGCCGGCCTGGCCGCTTTGGCCGGAGCGGCCGTGCCGGAAGGTGTTGCACCCGCCCGGGCAACCGACGCACGGCCCACATTGGCGGCGATCACGCGGCGCACTTCGGCGTCGGCGCCGGCATCGGCCTGGGCGTAGACGTTGGTGGTGTTCAGCGCCTGTGGACGCGGCGCGTCGGCCAGCGTCTTGCCGTCTTTCTGCGAGATGTCAACCGTGGCGTTCATCGACAGGCCCACGCGGAGCGGCGCGCTGCGCAGCTGCTCCTGGTCGAGCGCGATGCGCACCGGCACGCGCTGCACCACCTTGATCCAGTTGCCGGTGGCGTTCTGCGCCGGCAGCAATGAGAACGCCGCGCCGGTGCCCACGCCCAGGCCGGAGACAGTGCCCTTGTATTCGACCTTGCCGCCGTAGACGTCGGCCGTCAGCTTGACCGGCTGGCCGATGCGGATGTTGCGCAGCTGCACTTCCTTGAAGTTGGCATCGACCCACACCTGGTTCAAGGGCACGATAGACATCATGGGCGTGCCCGCGGCCACGCGCTGGCCGAGCTGCACGGTGCGCTTGGCGACATAGCCGTCGACCGGGGCCGGCAAGGCGGCGCGCTGCTTGGCCAGGAAGGCCTCGCGCACCTTGGCGGCGGCGGCCAATACGCTGGGGTGCTGGTCGACGCTGGTGTTGTCGGTAAGCGCCTGGTTGCTCAGGAGCTGCTCGCGGGCCGCGGCCACGGCGGCTTCACTGGCAGACACATTGGCCTTGGCCGCGGCCAGCGCGCTCTTGGCGTTGGACAGCTGCGTCTGCGCGTGGTTCAGCTCTTCCTTGGAGACGGCGCCGTTGCCGGTCAACGACTGGCGACGGTTCACGTCTTCGTTGGCGCGGGCCACATCGCTCTGGGCGCTGCCCACCTGGGTCTGCGCCCGGGTGACGTCGGCCAAACGCAGGCTCACCTGGGCGGACAGGGCGCCGTTGTTGGCATAGAGCGTGCGCACCTGGCGCACCGCGCCGGCCAGCGAAGCCTCGGCCTGGTCGAGGGCGACCTTGGCGTCGGCCGGGTCGAGCTGGACCAGCGGCGCACCGGCTTTCACGAAGTCCGTGTCGTCGGCCATGATGGCCATGACCGTGCCTCCGACCTGCGGGGTGATCTGGATCACGTTGCCCTGCACGTAGGCGTTGTCGGTCTCCTCGTAATGGCTTGCCACCAAATATTCGTAGACCGCCCAGCCGAGGCCGGCGACGACGACCACGCTGGCGATGGCGGTGAGTGCCTTGCGGCGCTTGGGGTTGCCCTGGACGGCCGGTGAAACAGGTGCGGCTTGGGCGCCTTGCGTGGCTGGAGAAGGAGCTTGGGGAGCGTTCATGGTGCGGTTCCTCGGTGCGGAGTCTGGTTCGAATGAATGGGGTTCAGCGGACGGCGGCGGCCTGCGGTGCGGCTGCGAATGGCGAAGGCGTGGCGCCCGCATAGCCGCCGCCCAGGGCACGGATCAGTGCGACCTGCGTGTCGAGCGCACGGGCCGACAGGTCGACGCGCTGGCGGCGCTGGTTGAGCACATTGGTCTCGGCGGTCAACACGTTGAGGTAGGTGCCCAGGCCGGCGCGGTAGCGTTGCAGGGCAATCTCGTAGGCGCCCTCGGCGGCCGACTCGGCCTGCTGCTGCTCGGCCTGCTGGCGGGCGATGGAACGCGACGATGCCAGCTGGTCGGCGACATCGCGCACGGCATCGAGCACGCTGGTGTTGTAGCTTTCCACCGCGGCGTCGAGGTCGGCGGTGCGGCCGCGCAGATTGGCCCGCAGACGGCCGGCGTCGAAGATCGGCAGGCGCAGCGCCGGGCCCACGCCCCACTGCAGGCTGCCCGCCTCGACCAGCTGGCCCAGGCCGATGCTCGAGAGACCCACGAAACCGATCAGGTTGATGTTCGGATAGAACTGTGCCTTGGCACTGGCGATGTCGCGCGTGGCGGCTTCGACGCGCCAGCGCGCGGCGGCGATGTCGGCACGGCGGCCCAGCAGATCGGCAGGGATCTGAGCGGCAGGCGCATTGAGAGCCGCAAGGGACGTCAGCCTGACCGACGACAGCGGCGGCGGCACCAGCGCATCGGCCACGCGGGGTTGCCCGACCAGGGCGCCCAGTGCGTTGCGGGCCAGCACCGACTGCTCCTGCAGCGCCTCGATCTGCTGGCGCGCCTCGGGCAGGCCGCCTTCGCTTTGGCGTAGCTCGAGCCGCGTGTCGAGGCCGGCGTTGACACGGTCGCGCACCAGAGCGAGCGTTTCGCTGCGCTGGGCCAGGGTGCGCTGGGCCACGCCCAGTTGCTCGTGGATGCGCATCAGCTGGAAGTAGCTGCGGGCGACCTGGCTGGCCAGGAGGATGCGGGCGGCCTGGGCGTCGGCCTGGGCGGCCTGTACCGAGCCCAGCGCCGCGTCGAGGGCGGCGCGGTTCTTGCCGAAGAAGTCGATCTCCCAGCTGCCGCTCAGCTGCACGCTGCCGGTGTCGCGGATCGAGCCCGCCAGCGGCGCTGGCACGGCGCCGTTTTCGGTATAGCGCTGGTGGGTGATGTCGACGGCGCCGTCCACGCGGGGGCGCAAGGCCGTGTTGCTCAGTTCGACACCGGCCTGGGCGCGGGCAATGCGCGCCTGGGCCAGCCGCAGGTTGGGACTGGTGGCCAGCGCCTGGTCGATGAGGCCGTTGAGCTGCGCGTCGCCGAAGCCCTGCCACCAGGCGGCATCGACGGCAAAGTCAGCGGCTGATGACGCTGCGTCGGCGGCGCTCAGGCCCAGCGAGGCCGCGTCGCGCGGCTGCGCAACCGGGTCGATGCCCGAGAAATTGGCGCAGGCGGCGAGGCTGGCAATGCTGGCGATGGCAACGGCCGCAAGCCCAAGCCGAGGAAGGCGCAAAACGCCAGAAACGCGCGAAAGGCCGACGCGCATGGGACGGAGGGCCAAGGCCAACCGACGGGGCAGCGGTGAAAGTGCTTGTTCAGGCGACATTTTTTTCTTCTGCAGAATGGGTTTGCGGGACAGGATTTGCTGGCGTCGGCGGCAGGGGCTGGCCAGCGTTTGCGAGCATGCGGCGCAGCATGTCTTTGAGGGTGTGCCACTCCTCCACCGAGAACCCGGCGAGGTAGGCGTTCTGCACCTGGCTCAGGACCTGGGGCACGACCTTGGCGGCCTCATGGCCGGCCTCGGTCAGCGCCAGCTTGACCACGCGGCGGTCTTCGCTGGAACGCTCGCGCTGGCACAGGCCCTTGGCCTCCAGGCGGTCGAGGATGCGTGTCATGCCGCCGGCGTCCAGCGTGCAGACACGGGCCAATTCCGCCACGGTCGAAACTTCGCCGGTGGACAGCTTGAACAGCGGCTTCCACTGCGCGTTGGTCAGGCCGCTGGGCTCGAAATGGCGCTCCAGATCCTGCCCGATTGAATTGAACAGGCGCGACAACAAGTGCGCCACGCTGTCGCCGCCGGAGACGTAGCTGCCCGCGTCGTAGAAAGTCGCGGTCGGACAGGTCGAAGCAACGGTGTCCGGTGAAGCGGCCGGGGTGATGTGAGTGCTCATGACCGCAATATTAATTGACTAGTCATTGATTGTCAAGTCTTTCATTGTCCAATCTTTTATTGCACATGCTTTGTTTGATGTGTCATAGGCTCGGCATGCGATGGGTACACTTCCCGCCATGGCCACCTCCACCGCTTCTTCTGCTCCGTCATCTGCGCCGCCCGCCAAGGGCTCGCCGCGCTCGCTCTCGGGTCTTTTGCCATTCCTGCGGCCCTACCGTGGGCGCATTGCGCTGGCTGCTCTGTTCTTGGTATTGGCGGCGGTGGCGACGCTGGTGTTTCCCCTCGCGTTGCGGGCGCTCATCGACAACGGCCTGGTATCCGCGGCCGGCGGCAAGGTCGATCCGGGCACGCAAGTGCTGGCCTTGCGCAACCACTTCTTCGAACTCTTCGGCGTGGCGGCGGCGCTGGGGCTGTTCTCGGCCGGCCGCTTCTACATGGTGAGCTGGCTCGGCGAACGGGTGACCACGGACCTTCGGAACGCCGTGTATGCCCATGTGGTGCGCCAGAGCCCGGAGTTCTTCGAAACCACGCAGACCGGCGAGGTGCTGTCGCGCCTGACCGGCGACACGACGCTAGTGCAGACGGTGGTCGGCTCGTCCCTCAGCATGGGGTTGCGCAACGTGGTGATGGGCATCGGCGCCCTCGGCATGCTGGTGTGGACCAACCCCTATGTGATGACGCAGGTTCTGGGCATTTTGGTGCTGGTGGTGCTGCCCAGCGTGTGGTTCGGCAGGCGCGTGCGCAAGCTCTCCCGGGCCAGCCAGGACCGCGTGGCCGACGCCAGCGCCATCGCCGCCGAGGTGCTGAACGCGATACCGGTGGTGCAGAGCTACACCGCCGAAGGCCGCGAGGCCGCGCGCTTCGACGTGTCCACCGCCAACGCCTTCCAGACCGCCGTGCGGCGCACCAAGGCGCGTTCGGTGCTGGTGGCCTTCATCATCATTGCGACCTCTGCCGCGCTGCTGTGGGGCCTGTACCAGGGCACGCAAGCCGTGATGCGCGGCGACATCACCGCCGGGCACCTGGGCCAGACGGTGGTCTACGTGATCATTCTTGCGAGCGCCACGGCGGTGCTGGGCGAAGTCTATGGCGACCTGTTGCGTGCCGCCGGCGCCAGCGAGCGGCTGATGGAGCTGCTGGCCACCGAATCGACCATCCGCTCGCCCGAGCGGCCGACCCGGGCTGCCGTCGTGCCGGCTGGCAGTACCGTTACCTTCGAGGACATCGGCTTCAACTACCCCTCGCGGCCGCTGCAGCCGGCCCTGGCCGACTTCGGCCTCAACGTCGCGCCGGGTGAAACCGTGGCCCTGGTGGGCGCCAGCGGTGCCGGCAAGAGCACCGTGTTCCAGCTGCTGCTGCGGTTCTACGACCCGAACAGCGGCCGCATCCTGCTTGACGGCGTGCCCACGCAGGACCTGGCGCTGGCCGACCTGCGCCAGCGCGTGGGCATCGTGCCGCAGGACGCGGTGATCTTCTCGACCAGCGCGTTGGAGAACATTCGCTACGGCAAGCCCGAGGCGACCGATGCCGAGGTGTTTGCCGCGGCCGAAGCGGCGTTCGCTGACGGCTTCATCCGGGAGCTTCCCGACGGTTACGCCACGTTCCTGGGCGAGCGCGGCGTGCGCCTGTCGGGGGGACCGCGCCAGCGGATCTCGATCGCCAGGGCCATGCTCAAGAACGCCCCGCTGCTGCTGCTGGACGAAGCCACCAGCGCGCTCGATGCCGAAAGCGAACGCATGGTGCAGGCCGCGCTCGCATCGGCCATGCAGGGCCGGACGACGCTGGTGATCGCGCACCGGCTGGCGACGGTGCAGCAGGCCGACCGCATCGTGGTGCTGGACCACGGCCGCATCGTCGAACAGGGCACGCACGAGTCGCTGGTGGCGGCGCGGGGCGTCTACGCAAGGCTGGCGGCGCTGCAATTCACCGCCTGAAGCGGCCCGCCGCCGGAGGGTGCCTTGGGGTGCTTCCGGTGCGCCCGCGTGTGGCATTTGCCCCGGCCCCATCGGATTGCATGAGCCCGGTACGGCTCTTGCACGCGGAGTTCATACTGCGCTTTTGCCGCCTCCCTTTTGCGTTGCCCCAGCCTCCGATGCCTCTCTTCGCCCTGCCCTCCTTCCTGCGCCGCCTCTGGGCGGTCGACACCTTTCCCTACAGCCTGCGGATCTTCATCGCGCTGAGCGCCAGCATGGCCGTGTGCTGGGTCTACAACGAAATGGCGCTGGTGATGCCGCTGTTCCTCGGCACCATTGCCTGCGCGCTGGCCGAGACCGACGACAACTGGCGCGGCCGGCTGCGGGCGCTGCTCGTCACCCTGCTGTGCTTCGCGCTGGCGGCCTTTGCCGTGCAGTCGCTGTTTCCACACCCCTGGGCCTTCTTCGTCGGCATGGTGGCGGCCACCTTCTGCCTGACGATGCTCGGCGCCATCAGCCCGCGTTACCAGGCCATCGCCTACGGCACGCTGATCCTGTCGATCTACACCACCATCGGCATGGACCAGCGCGGCGGATCGGGCCAGGTGTTCTGGCGCGAACCGGTGCTGCTGTTGACCGGGGCCACCTGGTACGGACTGCTGTCGGTGGTCTGGAGCGCCCTTTTCCGGCACCAGCCGGTGCAGCAGAACCTGGCCGTGCTGTTCCGCGCGCTGGGCGGCTACCTGCGGCTCAAGGCCACGCTTTTCGAGCCGGTGCGCGGCATCGACCAGGAGGTCAAGCGGCTGGCGTTGGCCCAGCGCAATGGCGAGGTCGTGAAGGCGCTCAATACCGCCAAGGAAAGCATCCTCAGCCGCATGGAACTGCATCCGAGCCAGCGCATGCAGTTCTACCTGCGGCTGTATTTCATCGCGCAGGACGTGCACGAAAGGGCCTCTTCCTCGCATTCGCCCTACAGCGAACTGGCCGAAACGTTTTTCCACAGCGACGTTTTGTTCCGCTGCCAGCGACTGTTGCGGCTGCAAGGGGTGACCTGCGAGCAGATGGCGACGTCCATTCTGCTGCGCCAGCCGCTCGACCTGCGCCCGGCCAGCGGGCAGGCATTGGCCGACCTGCAGGCCGCGCTTGCCTACTTGGAGGCCCAGCAACAGCCGCACTGGCAGCGCCTGCTGGGCTCGCTCTCGGCGTTGGCCAGGAACCTGGGCACGCTCGAGGCCCGGCTGATGAGCGCGAGCCGCGCCGAAGGGCTGGACGAAAAGCAGGATCAGAGCCTGCTCGACCGCTCGCCGCAGTCGTTTCGCGAGGCGGTGGAGCGGGTCCGCCTGCAGCTGGCGCCGTCGGCCCCGCTGTTTCGCCATGCGGTGCGGCTGAGCGTGGCCTTGGCCATCGGCTACGGCCTGCTGCACTGGCTGCATGCCCGGCAGGGCTACTGGATTTTGCTGACCACGCTGTTCGTCTGCCAGCAGAGCTTCGGCGCCACGCGCAAGCGGATGGTGCAGCGCGTCACCGGCACCATCCTCGGGCTGGTGGCCGGCTGGGCGTTGTTCAAGCTGTTCCCAAGCCTGCTGCTGCAGTCGATCTTCGCGGTGGTCGCCGGCGTGGTGTTCTTCAGCAACCGCACGCGTCACTACGCCCTGGCGACGGGCGCCATGACACTGGTCGTGCTGCTGTGCTTCAACCAGATCGGCGACGGCTACGACCTGATCGTGCCGCGCATCGTCGACACGGTGTTGGGCAGCCTCATCGCCGGGCTGGCGGTGTTCCTCATCCTGCCCGACTGGCAGGGCCGGCGCATGCATGAGGTGGCCGGCCGCACCATGGCGAGCTGCGCCAGGTACCTGCGCGAGATCATGGCGCAGTACCAGAGCGGGCATGGCGACAAGAAGGACGACCTGGCCTACCGCACGGCGCGCCGGAATGCGCACAATGCCGACGCCGCGCTGTCGACCGCGCTCACCAGCATGTTTCAGGAGCCCGGCTTCGTGCAGGGCCAGGGCGATGGCGCGCTGCGCTTTCTGCTGCTGGCGCACACGCTGCTGAACTACCTTTCCGGGCTGGGCGCGCACCGGGAAGCGCTGTCGGACGAAGGCCCCGACGCACCCACCCAGCAAGCTGCCGCACATGTTGCCGAGGTGCTGGAGCAGCTGGCGCAAAGCCTGGCCCAGCGGAGCCTTGTCGCGCCGGCCCACGGCGCCGAGGCCCAGCTCATCGCCGCACTGCAGGCCACGCCCGACGACGCGCCGCAGGCATTGCGGCTGGTGCATCGCCAGCTGGCGCTCATCGGCGAACTGCTCGACCCGCTGCGCCTGCAAGCCGGCCGCCTGCTCAAGCAGGAACCAGCGGTGGACGGTTCCACCTCGGCTGGCGGTTCGGCCTCGGTCCCGCACGCCACCTGAGCAGTTTTCGAACAGGCCGGCACGGTCAAGGGCGGGCCATGCATTTTGTGCATGAGAGCCTTCAAAGGCGGCCTTGGACAGTGGGGAATCGCGGCTCTAAGCTCCCGCCTTCACTGCCTACCAAAGGAATTTTTATGTCACAAGCAAACCCCGCAGCTTCGGCGGCACCGGCGGCACCGGCCATGAACCTGCCCACCGTGCATTCGCTGCCTTCCTACCTCCAGGCAGATCACCTGGGGCCCTGGGGCATCTTCCTGCAGCAGGTGGACCGTGTGGAACCGAACCTCGGCAACCTTGCCCGGTGGGTTGAAACGCTCAAGCGACCCAAGCGCATTCTGGAGGTCGACGTGCCGATCCACCTCGACGACGGCTCCATCGCCCACTTCGAAGGCTACCGCGTTCAGCACAA
>JAQGNA010000091.1 GCA_028292075.1 Rhodoferax sp.
GCTGATCGAGCAGGGTACGGAATTCCCGTACCAGGTGGCCACCTCCAGCGGCGCCACTTCGCTTGCTTTCCGCAAGGCCAACCTGAAGCTCGAAGTCACGCCGCAGATCACGCCCGAGGGCAACATCATTCTGGACCTCGACATCAACAAGGACAGTCGCGGCGAAACGACGGCCGCCGGCATCGCCATCAACACGAAACACATCAAGACGCAAGTGCTGGTGGAAAATGGCGGCACCGTCGTGATCGGCGGAATCTTCACGCTGGACGAGACCGACACCGAAACCAAGGTGCCGCTGCTGGGCGACATTCCCGTCATGGGCGTGCTGTTCAAGAGCCGCTCGCGCAGCTCGAGCAAGCAGGAGATGCTGGTGTTCATCACCCCGAAGATGATTGCAGAGCGGAGTCAGGTCCGCTGATTCGAAGTTTGAAGAAAGTCTGGAAAAAATGCGTTACTTGAAATACCTGGTGGGTGGGTTGATGACCGCGGCGCTTGTGGCTTGCGGAGGAGGCGGGGGGAGTGCGGGGACCGGTTCCGGTGGAACTGGATCTGGTAGTAGTTCGGGTTCGGGTTCGGGTTCCGGTTCGGGCAGTACCGGGTTAGCGACCATGACGTTGGACCTATTAGGTGGTGCCGGCGCTATCACAGATACGATATCTACTGTCGAGATCGCAACGGCACGAGTGACGTTGAAAAACAGCAGCGGCATTGCTGTTAAAGGGGCCATCGTAAGTTTCGGTCAATCTGGCGCCGGACTTGTGGCAATTTCTCCAGCCTCAGCAACCGCGCTGACCGATGGCAATGGCCAAGCATCTGTTGAAGTCCGCGCCGCCAGTACATCATCTACTGGCGCAACGTCGCTTACGGCTAACGCCTTAGTTGCTACCACGACGGTAACTGCGATCAAAGCGTTTGCTGTAACAGGTGCTCCTTCGACCGGAACGGCGAATCCGCAAGATTTGGCTAATGCATTGAATTTTCTCGACACGAATCCGGCAGACAAATCGATTGTTCTCGCTGGATCGGGCGGAAACGGGCGGTCAGAGTCGGCGACGTTGCGTTTCCGAGTGGTGGACAAGAACAATGCCCCGGTGAAAGGCGCCGCTGTTTCGTTCAGTGTTATTCCACCAAATGACGTAACGCTAAACATTCCATCTACCACCAGCGATACTGACGGTGTTGTGCTGACTACCGTATCTTCTAAAAACGTTGCAACTGCCGTGGTCGTCAAAGCGACGGTGACGGGAAAGAGCATCGTGTCGCAGTCAGATCAGCTGCTAGTTACCACAGGTATTGCAACGCAGGCCGGTTTTGACCTCTCTGCGTCCAAGTACAACTTGAACTTGGCAATTACAGGCGACAGTTCCACCATCACCGTGAGGATCGTTGACACCAATGGAAATCCGGTCTCGGATGGCGTTCCGGTGGTATTTACGGCTGACTTCGGCGCAGTCGGTACATCGTCAATGGGAGGGTGTCTGACGACGAACGGGGGATGCACCGTGATTTACACAGTGCAAGATCCGCGACCCGCGGATGGCACACCTGTCACTGTCACAGCATCTACGCAAGTGGGCTCGGGGACGAGCATCAGCAGGAAGATTCAGCTGAGTGTCATTGACCCAGCAGATTTAAATCTTTTTGATGCCATTACTGCTGGCGCAGCAATTGGTACGATCAACATTGATGCTTCTTGCGCTGCGAAAAATGTCATGGCATTTGTTGGAACGGCTGCGGGGTATCCGGCTCCGGCTAGTACTGCCGTGACATTCACCGCCCTAGCGACTGGGTTGACAACCAATGTTCTCTCAGGGGCTTCTATTCAAGATCAACTTAGCACAATTAAGCAGCGCACTCCCTTGGTTTTCGAGGTGTCTCCGCCAAGCGGCGCTAGTCCTTTCCCATGTGTTCCAGGCGGTGCAGCGACGAAAACTGCGGGTCTCGAGGTGAAATTCACAGCGGGTACCATTTCTCAGACGCGGATTGTCGCCATTCGTTATCCGGTGCCCTGAATGCAATGATGGCCAGTTTTTCGGGGATGGCCCTTGTGGGCCTCCCTGGGTCCGGAAAGTCGACGGTGGGCCGGCAGCTCGCTCGAAAGATTCAAGCTCCCTTCGTCGATTCAGATCAGATTATTGAAGAACGCATCGGCTGCTCCATTCGTGAGTACTTCGAACGAGAAGGTGAAGCACGCTTTCGTGACGTCGAGCAAGAAGTAGTCGACGACCTTACGCGCACACGATTAGGTGTTTTGGCAACAGGCGGCGGATCGGTTCTCCGAATCGCCAACCGAATTGCGTTGCACACGCGGTGCCGCGTGGTCTACCTCCGCTCCACCCCCGAAGAACTGTTTCGCCGCCTTCGGCACGACGTGAGCCGGCCCTTGTTGCAGGTTGACGACCCTCTTTCTCGTTTGCGGGATCTCTTCGAGATCCGGGATCCGCTGTACCGTGAGACGGCGCACTTTGTAGTGGAAACGGGCCGTCCGTCCGTATCGACCCTGGTGCGGATGATCACGACGCAACTGGAGCTTGACGGCGGTCCCGCGGGCAATCTTCCGGGCTGAGCGATTGGGCCGTGTGACCATCCGTCACCACTGGAATGCCCAGGCCGTCAACGCCTGCGGCTTGGCGCTTTACACTCTTTGCCATGCAAGCCCCTTCTTTGAACGCAGGCGCCTCGTTCGCGCCGCTGCCGGATGACACAGCCGAAGTCCGGATCAGCCTGGGCGACCGTAGCTACCCCATTCTGATTGGCTCCGGCCTGCTCGACAGCCCAGTGACCTGGGCCGGTTTGCCAAAGGCGTCCACCGCGTTCATCGTCACCAATTCCACACTCGAGCCTCTCTATGCCCTTCGCCTGGAGGTGGTCCTGAAGCACCACTACCCGGCCGTGCGCACCGTGGTGCTGCCCGACGGTGAGGCGCACAAGAACTGGCAGACGCTGAACCTGATCTTCGACGCGCTTCTCGGGAACGAGAGCGACCGCAAGACCGTGTTGTTTGCCCTCGGCGGCGGCGTGGTGGGCGACATGACGGGCTTTGCCGCGGCGAGCTACATGCGCGGCGTGCCGTTCGTGCAGGTGCCGACCACGCTGCTGGCACAGGTCGATTCTTCCGTGGGTGGCAAGACCGCCATCAACCACCCACTCGGCAAAAACATGATCGGCGCGTTTTACCAGCCGCACCTGGTGGTGTGCGACCTCGATCTGCTGGAGACGCTGCCGAAGCGCGAACTCAGCGCCGGCCTGGCCGAAGTCATCAAGTACGGACCGATCGCCGACATGGCGTTCTTCGACTGGATCGAGTCGAACCTCGACGCGCTTCTGGCCAGCGACCCCGCTGCACTGGCACATGCGGTGCAGCGCAGCTGCGAGATCAAGGCCTGGGTGGTGGCGCAGGACGAGCGTGAAGGCGGCCTGCGGGCCATTCTGAATTTCGGCCACACCTTCGGGCATGCGATCGAAGCTGGCATGGGTTACGGCGCCTGGCTCCACGGCGAGGGCGTCGGCTGCGGCATGGTGATGGCGGCGCGGCTCTCGCAACGCATGGGGCTGGTCGATGCCGCGCTCGTGCAGCGCCTGACCAGGCTGATCCACCGCGCGGGTCTGCCCATCCAGGGGCCCTTGCTGAGCGAGACGGACAACGCCGGCCGCTACCTGGACCTCATGCGCGTCGACAAGAAGGCGGAGGCGGGCGAGATCCGTTTCATCGTGATCGACGGCCCCGGCCGAGCCGCCTTGCGCACGGCGCCCGATGCACTGGTGCGCGAGGTGATCGATGATTGCTGCCTTTCCGGATGAACGCATGGTGCCGGTAAGAAGAGAGTCAAGAGAGTCCTGACATGAGCCCCGTAACGACGCCGCCTTCAGGCGAGCTTCCTGGCCTCGCGCCCTACGCCTGCAACCCGGGCCAGACCCGCGGCAGGCACTACCCCGAAGCGCCGGCGCCCACGCGCACCGAATACCAGCGTGACCGCGACCGTATCGTGCATTCGACCGCTTTCAGGCGGCTGGTGTACAAGACCCAGGTGTTTCTGAACCATGAAGGCGACCTGTTCCGCACGCGGCTGACCCATTCGCTCGAGGTGGCCCAGCTCGGGCGTTCCGTTGCCCGCTCGCTGGCACTGAACGAAGATCTGGTGGAGGCCATCGCCCTGGCGCACGATCTCGGCCATACGCCATTTGGCCACGCGGGCCAGGATGCGCTCAACGCCTGCATGGCGGACCACGGCGGGTTCGAGCACAACCTGCAAAGCCTGCGCACGGTCGACACGTTGGAAGAGCGCTATCCCCAGTATGACGGCCTCAATCTCACCTATGAGACGCGTGAGGGAATCCTCAAGCACTGCTCCCGCCCCAATGCCGAAAAGATCGAGGCCGCAGCGCCGGTGAGCCTGGACGGCCGCGGCGACGTGGGCCGTCGCTTCCTCGAGCGCACGCAGCCGAGCCTGGAGGCGCAGCTGTGCAACCTGGCGGACGAGATTGCCTACAACGCCCACGACATCGACGACGGCGTCCGCTCCGGCCTCATCACGCTGGAGCAGCTTCGCGAGGTGCCGTTGTTCGATGGCTTCCGGCGGCAGGCGCTGGCGGAGTATCCGGCGCTGGCCGGCCGGCGGGTGCTGTTCGAAAGCATCCGGCGCATGCTCAGCACACAGGTGTACGACGTGATCGCCGCCACCCAAGCCCGGCTGCGCGACGCGGCGCCGAACAGCGCGGACGAGGCGCGCCAGTGCAAACCGCTGTTGTGCTTCAGCGAAACGATGCGGGCGCAGTCGCATGTGCTCAAGCAGTTCCTGACGGGCAATCTGTACCGGCATCCCCAGGTGACCGAACAGACGGTTCAGGCCAAGACCGTCGTGCATGAACTGTTTGGCGCCTATGTTGCTGCGCCGGACGAAATGGCCCCTGGCTTTGCAGCGCGCGCGCAGCGTGCCGCAGCCCCGTCTGACGCTGCACGGGCGGTGGCCGACTACATCGCCGGCATGACCGATCGCTTTGCGGCGCGCGAACACGAACGCCTCACTGGCCGGAGGTTGCTCAATTGACAACGGCCTCGGCTCCAGCCACTTCCGCGGGCGACGCCGCTGTGATCGACGCCATGCGCCGATGGCTCGAACGCGCGGTGATCGGACTGAATCTCTGCCCCTTCGCCAAGGCGGTTCATGTGAAAGGTCAGGTGCACTACGCGGTGAGCCACGCTGCCAGCGCCGAGGGCGTGCGCGAAGCGCTGGCGGATGAACTGGACGCGCTCATGGCCACAGACCCTGCCGAGCGCGATACCGCCATGCTGATGCTGCCTGCGCTGTTCGCGGAGTTTCTCGATTTCAACGATTTTCTGGCCGAGGCTGATAACCTGCTCGCCGACAAGGGCCTGGAGGGCATTGTGCAAATCGCCAGCTTTCACCCGCAGTTTCAGTTCGGCGGCACTGCCGCCGCCGACATCACCCCCTACACCAACCGCGCCCCGGACCCTACGCTGCACTTGCTGCGAGAGGCAAGCGTCGAGCGGGCGGTCGAAGCGTTTCCCGAGGCGGAAGCCATTTTTGAACACAACATGCAGACGCTCGAAAAACTGGGACTGGCCGGTTGGCAGGCACTCGATGTAGGGCCTGCGCCGA
>JAQGNA010000092.1 GCA_028292075.1 Rhodoferax sp.
GCCAGCAACATCATGACCGCCTGCCTGTTCGTCTACATGTGCCTGCAGCCGCTGTTCGGCATGTTGTCGGACCGCATCGGCCGGCGCAACAACATGCTGCTGTTCGGTGCGCTCGGTGCGCTGTGCACCGTGCCCATTCTCACGGCACTGCAGGGCGTGACCAGTCCCTTCGTGGCGGGCGTGCTGATCGTGCTGGCGTTGGCGATCGTCAGCTTCTACACCTCGATCAGCGGCATCGTGAAGGCCGAGATGTTCCCGCCAGAAGTTCGTGCCCTGGGCGTGGGGCTGGCCTATGCGGTGGCCAATGCGGTGTTTGGTGGCACCGCCGAATACGTGGCACTCGGCCTCAAGTCGTTGGGCCATGAATCGGCGTTCTATTGGTATGTGACCGCGATGATGGTGGTGGCCTTCCTGGTGAGCCTGCGCCTGCCGCGCGAAGGCAAGTACCTGCACCATGACCATTAATTTCGACAATTTGTCGAGCGTGTTCCGAGACGCTGTAAAATCGTTGTAGAATCTAAGTCTTGTCGGGGCGTAGCGCAGCCTGGTAGCGCATCTGCTTTGGGAGCAGAGGGTCGTGAGTTCGAATCCCACCGCCCCGACCATTGATTCACGAGTATCGTTTTAGATCTTTCAAAGGCTTCCTGCTGTTTTGGCAGGAAGCCTTTTTTGTTGCATCAAGCTGACAGCGCAGCACCGGCGCATGCAGTCCTTGCCAAGCTGGCCTATGGCCATTGCGCTGCCGGTCAACGCAGGATGGGCTCGGCGGCGCTGCGTTCTGCTAAGTTCTTCGCAACGTGGACGCCAGCAATTCCTTCCAGCCTCCCACGTGGAAAGGCCGCTTCGCCACCCACCTGGCCGCGGTGCGGAGCGAGCTGTCGAACTGGCGCCGATGCCGGTAGTAATAGCATTCGTCCTGCATCACGAAGTCGAGCCTCCGCACCAGGCTGCTGCGGTGGTCGGCGTGGAGGCTGTCTTTCAGCAGCATCTCGATCATCAGGTCTTCCTTGAGATAGCGCGGCGCATCGCCATGGGTCAGGCTGGCTTCATGGATACGGTAGTAGCTGATCTCGTCATCAATCAGCCAGAGGTCGTTCGCCACCGCGCACTTGAACCAGAGGTGGTAGTCCTCGGCCCGTTGCAGGGACTCGTTGAACAGGCCCATGGCCAGGAGCAACTCCCGGCGGATCACGACCGTGGTGGTCTGGATCAGGCAGCCTTTCGAAAAATCGAGGAAGGGCTTGGCCACCCACGGCGCCTTTGCACCGCTGATTGGCGATGACCCGCACGCGGGGGTCCATCTGCGCATCGATCTGCAACAGGGCGAGGACGCGCGTCGGTGCTGCCGTCGTCCACCACGATGAATTCGAAGTCAGGCAACGGCCGGCAGCCACGGGCCCTATACTCGCCGCTGCTCCGGGGCGCCACTGTGCTGAGACGGCTTTCGCCGAACCCGATGAACTTGAACCGGTTAGTACCGGCGGAAGAAGAGCGTTTCCTGTTGCTGCACCGCGGACGGGGCCCATGGCCCCGGAAGGCGGGGCTGTCATCGCGGGGGCACCACCGGGGCATCCACAAGCACCTTGAAAGGCCTCTGATGAATGCTCCCGACCGTCTCGACCCCGCGAAATTCGCCGAACTGCTGGCGCTGACCCGCGAACCCTTCCCCGCTTCCAAAAAGGCCTACCTGCCGGGCCAGCTGCACCCCCACCTGCGTGTCCCGGTGCGCGACATTGCACTCAGCAACGGCGAGTCGGCTTCGGTGTACGACACCTCCGGCCCCTACACCGAAGCAGATGCTCAGATCGACGTGCGCCGCGGCCTGGCGGCCCTGCGCACGCCGTGGATCGAAGCCCGCGGCGACACCGAAACCTATGCCGGCCGCGCGCCGCAGTCGCTCGACGACGGTACCAAGGACGAAGCCCACGCCCGCCTGGCCGCCCTGCGCCTGGAGGCCGCCGGCCTGCAGCGCACGCCGCGCCGCGCGAAGAGCGGTGCCAATGTGACGCAGATGCACTACGCGCGTCGCGGCATCGTCACGCCCGAGATGGAATACGTGGCCATCCGCGAGAACGGCCGCCGCGAATGGATGGCCGATTACCTTGGCGATGCCGCGCGCGAGCAGCGCCTGGCCGGCAACCCGATGGGCGCGCAGATCCCGCGCATCATCACGCCCGAGTTCGTGCGCGCCGAGGTGGCGCGGGGCAGGGCGATCATCCCGGCCAACATCAACCACCCCGAGATCGAGCCGATGGCGATCGGCCGCAACTTCCTGGTGAAGATCAACGCCAACATCGGCAATTCGGCCGTGACCTCGAGCATCGATGAAGAGGTGGAAAAGCTGGTCTGGGCGATCCGCTGGGGTGCGGACAACGTGATGGACTTGTCCACCGGCCGCAACATCCACACCACGCGCGACTGGATCGTGCGCAACTCGCCGGTGCCCATCGGCACCGTGCCGATCTACCAGGCGCTCGAGAAGGTGGGCGGTGTGGCCGAAGACCTGACCTGGGCGATCTTCCGCGACACGCTGGTCGAGCAGGCGGAGCAGGGCGTGGACTACTTCACCATCCACGCCGGTGTGCGGCTGGCCTACATCCACCTCACGGCCGGCCGGCGCACCGGCATCGTCTCGCGCGGCGGCTCGATCATGGCGAAGTGGTGCATCACCCACCACAAGGAGAGCTTCCTCTACACGCACTTCGAGGACATCTGCGACATCATGAAGCAGTACGACGTGAGCTTCTCGCTTGGCGACGGCCTGCGGCCCGGCTCAGGCGCAGACGCCAACGACGAAGCCCAGTTCGCCGAACTGCGCACGCTCGGCGAACTCACCCAGGTGGCCTGGAAGCACGACGTGCAGACGATGATCGAAGGCCCCGGCCACGTGCCCATGCACCTGGTGCAGGCCAACATGACGGAGCAGCTGAAGCACTGCCACGAGGCGCCGTTCTACACGCTCGGCCCGCTGACCATCGACATCGCTCCGGGCTACGACCACATCGCCAGCGCCATTGGCGCGGCCATGATCGGCTGGTTCGGCACGGCGATGCTGTGCTACGTCACACCCAAGGAACACCTGGGCCTGCCCGACCGCGACGACGTGAAGGCCGGCATCATCGCGTACAAGATCGCGGCGCATGCCGCCGACATCGCCAAGGGCCACCCATCAGCCCGGGCGCGCGACGATGCGTTGTCGAAGGCGCGCTTCGAATTCCGCTGGAGCGACCAGTTCAACCTCTCGCTCGACCCCGACACCGCCCGCGACTTCCACGACGAGACCCTGCCCAAGGATTCGAGCAAGGAAGCGCATTTCTGCTCCATGTGCGGGCCGAAGTTCTGTTCGATGCGGATCACC
>JAQGNA010000133.1 GCA_028292075.1 Rhodoferax sp.
CTATGCCACCGCGGACATCCGCAAGCGCTGCGAGCAACTTGGCGTGGATGCGGTCTTCGACAAATCAAACGAAATCGACGCTTTGATCGACTTCTGCGTCGAGCAGGCCGACCAGGCGGATTGACGCACCGGCCGAACGCCTGCCGCACGCTTCGGCAACCGGCCCCTCGCCCCCAGCGGGCAAGGCGGCCATTTTTCAAGACATCAATCGATCAGCTTGTTCTTCAGCGCGTAGTACGTGAGGTCGCTGTTGGATGCGAGGTTCAACTTTTCCATCAGGCGGGTGCGGTAGGTGCTGACCGTCTTCACACTCAGCGACAGCGTGTTGGCGATGTCGCCGGCGGTCTCACCCTTGGCCAGCTTCAGGAACACCTGGAATTCGCGCTCCGACAGCTGCTCGTGCGCCGGAGCATCGCCCTTGCGGTTGATCTGCTGCGCCAACAGCTCGGCCACGGCAGGCGTGATGTAGCGCCGACCCATCGATACGGTGCGGATCGCGTTGACGATCTCCATCGGATCGCATTCCTTGTTGAGGTAGCCGCTTGCGCCCTGGCGAATCAGGTTCATCGCGTAATGCTCTTCCGGATAGCCGGACAGGATCAGAATGCCGAGATCAGGCGCCTTGGCGCGGATCATGGCCAGCACGTCGATGCCGGTCTGGCCGGGCATCGACAAGTCCATCAGCAGCACATCCATCTCGGTGTTCCGCACCAGGTCGATGGCCTCGCGTCCGCTTGCCGCTTCACCCACCACGCGCAGGTCGACGTGGTCAGAAAAAAACTGCTTGAGCCCGGAACGCACGATGGCGTGGTCATCCACAATGCCAATCTTGATCATGTCTATCTCTCTCTATTAGCGCCTGCGGCTGCAGGCATGAACGTCAAATGCAGCGAATGCGATCAAATCGAACGTTTGCAAATGTCTCATTATTCACGAATTAGTTGACTTCGGTCACTGGAGCAAGTCCATGCGATGGTTTTCTATTCCCAAGATGGCGATCAGCCTGCCCCTCGCGGTCGCAGCCGCATGCGTCTTGGTCGGCATCAACGAGACCGCATACAACCGCTCGGTCGGTGCACTGGCAAACATCTCCGAGGCACAGCAGACCAGCAGTGAACTCAACAAGCTGCTGCAGCACATGCTCGATGCCGAAACCGGACAGCGCGGCTTTTTGCTGACCGGCGATGCGCGCTATCTCGAGCCTTACCAGACGGCTACGGCCAACCTCAACCAGAATCTCGACACCCTGCGCAACCTCTACATGGCCTACCCAGATGAGCTGGCTGGTTTCGCGATGCTCTCGCGCAGTGTGCAAGGCAAGCTTTCCGAAATGGACGTGAGCGTGCGGCTGCGCAAGCAGGGCAATGACGACGCCTGGAAGTTTGTGCTGACCACCGACGTCGGCAAGGAACAGATGGACGCGATCCGCGAGCAGTCTTACAGGCTGATCGACGTCAGCCGCCACCGGCTGTCGAGCGGGCAGACGCAGATCACCCAGTCGCTGCAGCTTTCGCGCATCGGCATCGCCATCGTCGCCGCCATCGGCTTGCTGGCCTTCTACATGTACCTGCGCCAGACCAACGCCTTGAAGGCGGTGGACCAGCGCGAGCAGGAAAGCCTGCAACGCGAGCGCGATCTCCTCGGCCAACAAGTGAAGGAACGCACGGCCACACTGGCCGAACTGGCCACCCACCTGCAGCAAGTGCGCGAGGAAGAGCGCGGCCACCTGGCCCGCGAGCTGCACGACGAACTCGGCGCGCTGCTCACCGCGGCGAAGCTCGACGTTGCGCGTTTGAAATCGCGCATGGGCAGCGAATCGCCCGACGCTGTGCAGCGCCTGCAGCATCTGACCGAAACCCTCAACAGCGTCATCGCGCTCAAGCGCCGCATCATCGAAGACTTGCGCCCTTCTTCCCTCTCGAACCTCGGACTTCACGCGTCGCTCGAGATCCTGACCCGCGAGTTTGGCGAACGCTCGGGCCTGCCGGTGACCACCAATCTCGAAAGCGTCGACCTGGACGAGTCTTCGCAACTCACGGTCTATCGTCTGGTGCAGGAGTCGCTCACGAACATTGGGAAGTACGCGCAAGCCACGCAGGTGACCGTGAGCATGCAGAACTATGGCGGCCATGTGTCGATCGACGTGGGTGACGATGGCAAGGGTTTTGATGCCAGCCATTTCGCGCCATCAGGCCATGGGCTGACCGGCATGCGCCACCGCGTCGAGGCCGCGGGCGGCCGTCTCACCGTGACTTCTTCGCCATCGAACGGTACCCATATTTCGGCCGTGCTGCCCACGCTGAAGCGGGAAATCGCCGCCTGAAGACTCTCGTCGGCCCGGTCCTACGCCGCACCCGCGCAGGGGATGACGCACCAAGGGGTGGCGCACTGATCGGATGTGGCCATCAGGGTCATTAACCTAGCGGCAGGCGATTCAATCTCGAATGCCGTAACAAGGGCAAAGTCCCAAGGAGAAAAAGATGCTGCATTACTCGGTGGTGTTTCTCGTCATCGCGTTGATTGCAGCCATCTTTGGTT
Organism: Rhodoferax sp.; assembly: GCA_028292075.1. The sequence goes on from JAQGNA010000133.1 coordinate 2,539, forward strand.
TTGGTGGCGTAGCCGCTGGTGCCGTCGAAATCGCGAAGATCCTTTTCTTCATCTTCGCGATCATGGCGGTGGTGAGCTTCGTCGTCAGCCTGCTCAAGAAGAACTGACCGGCCGCCTCACCTTGCGAGCGGCCCTGGTCGCCGAGCCTTCACCTCCAGACTTCATCAAAGGACCAACATCATGAACTTCCCCTTCTCGAAGACCTCCAGCCTGAAGAGCGCATCGCGCGATCTTCACGACAACGTGATGCAGTCCGCCGAGGAAGCCGTGGACACGTCCCGTGACCTGGCCAATGACGCAATCAGCCGCGCCGAGCGCCGTGCCCGCGACCTGCGCGCCAGCATCGACCCGGCCATCGATCACTTGACCACACGCGCAAAGGAACTGGCCTCGCGCAGCCGGGACATGGCGATGGACGCCCGCAGCAAGGCCCAGCAGCGCCTGACCGAATACGCCGATGTCACAAGCAAGTACGTGTCGGATCAACCGATGAAGTCGATCCTGATCGCCGCCGCCGCCGGTGCCGTCATCGCCGCCCTGCTGGTCTCTCGCCGCACTCCCCGCGATTACTGATCCGCCGACAAGCTCCGTCGCCCTTCACCGATCGACCACACGCCTGCCTCTCATGCTCCACCCCATCTTCTCAACCCTTGTCACGAGGCCCGACCTGATCGTCGATCACCTCTCTGGCTATACCGCGCTGCTTGGCGAGGAAACCAAATCCGTCGGTACCGAAGTGGTCGTCAAGATCATGGGCTGGGTGCTGATGGGCATGTTGCTGATGTTGAGCATCGGTTTGGCCGGTGTGGCACTCATGATCGGTGCGCTGCACGGCTTCCACTGGGCGCTGATCGCGGTGCCCGGCGGGGCCCTGGTGCTCGCCCTCGGCGCGTTCCTCCTGGCACGCAAGCCGCTGGGTGAAGGTCACTACGCCGAGTTCAAAACCCAGTTGAAGACCGATGTCGCCACCCTGCGCGCGGCCGGAGGCCACCATGGACGCTGAAGACACCAATACGGAAAACCTGAGCGCGAAACAGCGCCTGGCCATCAGCCGCTATGCCATCACGCGCCACATGTCGCGAGGCCGCGTGGAGCAGGACGACGATGAAACAGATCAGACGGACGATCCGGGCCTGGTGCACGAGGGGACTTGGTCAAAGCTGAAGTTCCTGGCGCGGAGCTGGTGGCGCAACCACCCCGTCAACTATGCAAGCCAGCTGGCGCGCCCTTCGCTAGACGACTACGCGGTCAGGGAGCCATTCAAGCTCGTTGGCATTGCCGTGGCGGTGGGTGCGGCCGCGATGGTCATCAAGCCATGGAAGCTGCTCCCGATGACGGCACTCGTGCTGGCACCGCTGAAGTCGTCCAGCTTCACTTCGACGGCGGTCGCATTATTTGCGCCGCCCAATCCGGACGGAACCTGACACCGTTCGATCATCCTTCTTCGGCCAGGTCGGCGTGGTGCCGCCAACCCGGACGCCTTTCAACTACCGCACCACTACAAACTCAAAAATCTGAAGGAATTACTATGAAATACGCTCGTGCACTCGCTTTCGCCGCCCTGGCCGGTATCACCATCGTCACCACCGGTTGCGCAGTCGTCCGCGACCAGCAAACGGCTGGGGCGTACGTCGATGATGCCGCGATCACCACCAAGGTGAAGGCAAGCTTCGTCGAGAACAAGACCGTCGATGCCGGCGCCATCAACGTGCAGACGTTAAACGGCACTGTTGCCCTGTCGGGCTTCGCCAAGTCGTCGGCTGAAAAGAGCACCGCAGAGTCCCTGGCCCGTGGCGTCAAGGGCGTGCGCGATGTGCGCAACAACCTCGCGATCCGTCCGTAAGGTCAGCGCGACGTTCCGCGCGCGGTAGGGGCCTGACGCCCCTTGGCTCGCCACAGGGCAGGTGTCTGGTCGATCCGGACCCTGCCCTTTGCATTGCAGCCGCCGAAACTCCATTGAGCTTGCCAGCAACACAGGTCATCCGCCATGAAAATATTCAGTTGCGATCAATGCGGCCAGCCCGTGTTCTTCGAAAATGTGCAGTGCCTGCATTGCGGCTCCCGCCTGGCCTTTTTGCCGGACGTGCTGACCCTGGCCGCCATCGAACTGGCAGGGACGTCATCAGGCGATGACACACCAGCCCGTGACGGCGGCGAAATCCAGACCAATGGCCAGGACAACGTTCAGCCAGCCGCACAGACCGATCCCGGGATGGACGCAGTTCTCAACGCAGCGCCCGCGGACCCCTCGCCCGTCTTGGCGGAAACGGATCTCTGGCAGCATGTGAACGCGGCGCCGCCTGCGCCCGGCCAATCGCCTCGCACCTATCGGCTTTGCCACAACCATGTCGTCTATCAGGCCTGCAACTTCGCTGTGCCATCGGACGACGCCAATGGTCTCTGCATCTCCTGCCGGGAAACCCGGCTGTTGCCTGACCTTTCGGTGCCCGACAACCATGCACGCTGGTACCGCATCGAAAACGCGAAGCGGCGCCTCTACTACACGCTGGCGCAACTCGGGTTGACCTCCAAGGGCATCGACGACCCCAACATGCCCGCGCCCACTTATGACTTTCTGGGTGATGTGCCCGGGGCTCCGCCGGTCATGACCGGCCATCAGAACGGCGTCATCACACTGAACATCGCAGAGGCGGATGACGATGAACGCGTCAAGCGGCGGGTTCAATTGCATGAACCCTACCGCACGCTGCTAGGCCACCTGCGGCACGAATCGGGCCACTTCTATTGGGACCGACTGATCCGCGATGGCGGCCGCACCGCATCGTTCCGCGAGGTCTTCGGCGACGAATCGCTCGACTATGGCGAAGCGCTCAAGGCGCACTATGCGGCCTCGCAAAATGCCGACGCGCCAAGCTGGCGCGAAGAATTCGTGAGCGCCTACGCG
>JAQGNA010000162.1 GCA_028292075.1 Rhodoferax sp.
CTCGGCCACTTCGGTCTGCATCATGAGCTTGACGTCCATCGCGATCTTGCCCAGCGAGCCGCCCACCAGGCCGAGGAACGCGCCGACTTCCGCGATGGTGTCGCGCACGGTGTGCCACGAGATCAGCGGCTGTGCGAGGCCCAGCTCCTTCATCAGCCCGGCCTGCGTTTCCATGGCGCCCTGCTCCAGCGACGACAGCGTGCCCGAGGCACCGCCGAACTCGCCCATCAACACCCTTGGCTTCAACTGCTGCAGCCGCTCGCGGTGGCGGTCGATGCCGGCCAGGATGCTGGCCATCTTGTAGCCGAAGGTAATGGGCGTGGCCTGCTGCAGGTTGGAGCGGCCGATGACCGGTGTATCGCGGTACTTCTTCGCGAGCGATGCCAGGGCGTCGCCGATCTCGTTCAGGTCCTGCTCGACCAGCGCCAACCCTTCGCGCATCTGCAGCACGGCGGCGGTGTCGGTGATGTCTTGCGTGGTGGCGCCCCAGTGGCAGTATTCGCCCAGCTTGTCGCGGCAGTTGGCGTTGATCTGGTTGACCACCGCGATGATGGGGTAGCCAATCTGCTCGGTCTTGGCCTTGAGCTGCGCCCAGTCGATCATCGACAGTTCGCAATTCTTGACGATCTCGTCGGCCGCCTCCTGCGGAATGATGCCGAGCCGGCCCTGTACCTTGGCCAGCGCGCGCTCGATGTCGAGGTATTTGGCGGTGCGGTTCTCGTCGGACCACACGTCGCGCATGCGTGCGTCGCTGAACATGTCGCCGAAGATGCGCGAATCGATGATGGTGGAAGCCATGGTTGTGTCTTTCTTTCTAAGGTGGTTCGTTCGGATCGATCAGTGGCCGGCCGCCAGCAGCGTGCGGCGCGCCTGGCGCACCACGGGCAGGTCGACCATGCGGCCATCGAGCCGGGCCACGCCGGGCGTGGCGGCATCGGCGGCCAGCACGCGGCGGGCCCACGCCAGCTCAGCCTCGTCGGGCTGCAGCGCACGGTGCACCGGCAGCACCTGGCGCGGATGAATGCAGAGCTTGGCGCCGAAGCCGTGGCAGCGCGCCAGCGCCAGGTCGGCCAGCAGCCGGCTTTCGTCGTCGAGCTGCGGCGTGACGCCCGCCACTGGCGAAGCCAACCCGGCCAGCCGCGAGGCGATGGCGATGCGGGCCGCCGCGTAGGTCAGGCCGACGGCTTCGACGTCGATGGCGAGGCCGAGGTCGAGCGCGAAATCGAGGGTGCCGAACACCAGACGGCTGACACCCGCTGCGGCGGCCACGCGGTCGACCTCGGCCACGCCGCGGGCACTTTCGATGAGCGCCAGCACGGCGCCGCCGGGCAACGCGCGGCGCACCGCGGCCACCTGGTCGGCATGCTCGGCCTTGGGCAGCATCACCTGCGCCGCCGCCGTGCCCTGCAGCGCGGCCAGGTCGTCGGCGAACCAGGGCGACGCCGCGTCGTTGATGCGCACAACGGCGCGCTGCCGGTCCGCCGCATCGGCCGCCTTCAGCCACTCGGCGACGTGGCGACGGGCGGCGTCCTTGTCCTCGGGCGCCACAGCGTCTTCGAGGTCGAGCACCAGGGCGTCCGCGCCACTGGCCAGCGCCTTGGCGAAACGCTCGGGGCGCGTGCCCGGTACGAAAAGATAGGTGCGCGGGGCCGTCTGCGGAGTGGGCTGGGCGGTCTGGGGGATGGTCATGGCATCGACCTCACACCGCACCGGCGGCGCGCAGCGCGGCGATGTCGCCGGGTGCGTAACCCAGCTCGGCGAGGATCGCGTCGCTGTGCTCGCCGAGCGCCGGCACCGGGTCCATGCGCGGGCCTTCGTCCCAGGTGCCCGGGGGCAGCATGGCCGGCAGCGGACCCTGCGGCGAGCCGACCTCTCTCCAGCGGCCACGCGCCGCCAGCTGTGGATGGGCCCACACATCCGCCATGGTGTTCACGCGGGCATTGGCGATCTGCGCCGCTTCGAGTCTCGCCTCCACCTCGGCCACATCCAATGGCCGGAAGGTGTCGACGATGATCTGGCGCAGCGCAGACCGCTCGGCAACGCGTTTGAAATTGGCGGTGAAACGGGGGTCGGTGGCAAGCGCGGGCTGGCGCAGCACGGTCTCGCAGAAGCTGGCCCACTCGCGTTCGTTCTGCAGGCCCAGCATGACGTTGGCGCCCTGCTCCGCCGGCCCCACGGGGAACGGGCCGTACGGGTAGATGGTGGCATGGCTGGCGCCAGTGCGCGGTGGCGGAGCGGCGCCGTCGAAGGCGTAATACAGCGGGTAACTGGTCCATTCGGCCAAAGACTCCAACATCGAGATGTCGATGCGCTGGCCCCGGCCGGTCAGCCCCTTCTGCAGCAGGGCCGCGAGGATCTGGCTGTAGGCATACATGCCGGCGGCGATGTCCGCGATGGACGGGCCTGCCTTGCACGGTTCGTCGGCGGTGCCGGTCACCGAAACGAAGCCGGCCTCGCTCTGGATCAGCAGGTCATAGGCTTTTTTGTCGCGGTACGGGCCGGGCCTGGCCGGGTCGTCGCCGTAGCCCGAAATGTCGCAGACGATCAGGCCGGGCTTGTCGGCAGAGAGCTGGTCGTAGCCCATGCCCAGCCGGGCCGCGGCGCCGGGCGCCAGGTTCTGCACGACGACGTCGGCCTTCTCCAGCACCAGGCGCTGCAGCACGCGGGCCGCGTCCGGGTGCTTCACGTCGAGCGTGAGGCTCTCCTTGGAGCGGTTGGTCCAGACGAAATGCGAGGCCAGGCCGCGCACCCGCTGGTCGTAGCCGCGGGCGAAGTCTCCGCTGCCCGGGCGTTCGATCTTGATGACGCGGGCACCCAGGTCGGCGAGTTGCCGGGTGGCGAACGGCGCGGCGATGGCGTGCTCCAGCGTGACGACGGTCAGGCCCTTGAGTGGTTGCATGGCAATGTCTCCAGCGGATGATGTGAACAGAAGACGTGAAGGGGTCAACGCAGCACCGCGGTGGCGTCCATGGTGAGAAAGCCCTCGTGGTCGCTGGCCCAGAGGCGCACGCTGCGGCCATCCGCCGCGGGCTGGCCCTGCACCTGGAAGGCATGCAGGTCGAAGGTGGGCCGGACCGCCTTGAAGCGAAAGCTGGCCAACTCGGCGTCAGGCCGCTCGCGGCGCAGCAGGTCGAGCAGCAGCGTGGCGATGAGCGGGCCGTGCACGATCAGGCCCGGGTAGCCCTCGACCTCGGTGACATAGCGCCGGTCGTAGTGGATGCGGTGGCCGTTAAAGGTGAGCGCCGAATACCGGAACAGCAGCACGTCGTCGGGCGTGACGCTGCGGCGCCAGGCCGCATCGTGCGGCGCGGGCAGAGGTGGCGGCACAGCGTCGCCAGCGCCTTGCGCCTCGCGGTAGACGATGTCGTGAAACTCCACCAGCGCCGGCTCGGCCGCGCCGTTGCAATGCAGCGCATGGCGCACCCGCACGAAGACCAGCGGACCGGTGCGGCCGGTCTTGCTGCTGACGTCTTCAATGGTCGACGTGCGCGCCACCCGGTCACCGACGCGGATGGGCGAACAAAACTCGAACTGGCTGCCAGCCCACATGCGCCGTGGCAATGGCACCGGCGGCAGGAACCCGCCGCGCCTGGCATGGCCGTCGGGCCCGATCTCCGACTGGCGGTGCAGCGGAAGGAAATACAGCCAGTGCCAGAGCGGTGGCAGCAACATGCCCGTGGGCACTTCATTGCTGGGGTGGTCGAGCGTGGCGTTCAGCGCGGCTACCGGCGTGGGGCCGATGGTGTCGTGCAACGTTTCGCTGCGGCCGATCCAGGCAGAAAGGGGTTCGTTCATGCGGCTCTCCATCGCTCGTTTGCATCGCTTTTTGAGTGGCCGTGCCCATGTGGCATACGGCTTGACGGCCAGTATCGAGTCGATCCAGTGCGACGTGAATTGCAACATTCAGAAGGATTGATGCAGCCAGCACATCAGCGACACAACGGTGAAGCGGTTGCCGCACCACGCGCCTCTGGAGGCCGCTTGCACCGACGGCAAAAAAGTTGCGGCACCAGGCCGGAACAGGCCGAAAGCTGCTGTATAGTTCGGCCTCCGCAGCAGTCAACGGCTGAGGCGGAAAATGCGGGAGTAGCTCAGTTGGTAGAGCGCAACCTTGCCAAGGTTGAGGTCGAGAGTTCGAGACTCTTCTCCCGCTCCAGGTTCAAAAAAAGGGAAGCTTCGGCTTCCCTTTTTGCGTTCTGCGCCGCCCTACGGCTGCGGCCTGGCGCGTTCAGATCAGGCTGTCCCACAGCAGCTTGCAGCCCGTAAGCAACATGCCAAGGTACAGAAGCCGGTAAAACAATTTCTGGTCGATGCGGCGTGCGATCCAAACGCCGGCCCACACCCCGAGCGGCGCCAGCGGCATCAGCACCAGCGAGGTCGTGAAGTTGCGCAAGTCCAGCAGGCCCAGCCAGGCATATGGGACCCACTTCGACAGGTTCACGCAAAAGAAGAAAGCCGCCATGGTGGCAGCGAAGTCGATCGGTGCCAGCCGCAGTGGAATCACGTAGGCGTTCACCGGCGGACCGCCCGCATGCGCAATGAAGCTGGTGAAGCCCGACGTGGCAGTGCACAGCGCGCCGACCCAGCGCGGCGGCGGCGGGCTGTCGGGCCTGGGCGGAAACAGCAGCCGTTGTGCCAGGAACAACAGCGTGAACCCGCCCACGATGCCGGCCACTACCCGTGGCTCGAGCAACCGGAAAAGCAGCGTGCCGACCACGGTGCCGAGCAGGCCCCAAGGGATCAGGAACTTCAGCAGTTTGTAGTCGAAGTTGCGCCGAAACGCGGCCAGCCCCAGCACGTCCATCACCAGCAGCAACGGCATCAGAATCGCCGCTGCCTGTGGCACCGTCACCGCCATTGCCATCAGCGGCACCGCCAGCGACCCGAAGCCCGCCCCGAACCCGCTCTTGCTGACCCCCAGCAACAGCACCGCCGGCACGGCCCAGGCATAGAAATGCCAGTCGGTCATCAAGGGAAAGTTCATCGCATCCGTTTCAAACGCACTCACCACGGCAAAACGCCACCCCCCGCCTGCACCCTCCTCCTCCAGGAACACCGCGGACCTGGCTTGGCCAGGCTTCGAATGTCGCCCGCCGCAAGCCTGTCCTGAGCTTGTCGAACGACGGACGAGACAGGGCAGCGACGAAGGCGCGAACCAGGTCGCCCGGCGCGGTGGCCGCTTCGACAAACACGGATTCTAGAAGCTGGCCCGGCCATGAGACCGCCGCTGCGGGGCCATCCCATGTCTACAGCGGTTGACTCGAAGGCGGCAGGTTGGCAAAGAAGCGCCGCGTCGCGTCGCCCACGATGCGCGCCTGTTCGTTGAACGGCAAGCTGGCGAGCCGCAGCGTCGGCGCCCCCACGCTCACGGGTATGCCGGCCGGCAGGGCTCGCAACAGGCTCGCCAGCGGCAACTCGCCCTCGCCCGGCAGCAACCGCGCCGTGCGCGCCTCGACCCGCCGCTCGTCCACGCTCACCGGGCCGACAAGGGGCGCGTCGCAAAGCTGCATGGAAGGGAAAAGGTGGCGGTCGATGGCGGCGAGGTGCTCGGTGCGTCCACCGGCGCGGAAGAACTGCAGCGCGTCGATCAACAGCCGGGCATTGGGTTGCGCGCTGCGCTGCACCAGCCAGTGCGCCTGCTCCAGCGAGCCGATGGCGCAGTAGGTAATGAACTCGAGCGCCACGTCCATCTGCAGGCGGGCGGCCGCCTGGCAGAGCTTGCAGAAATTATCGAGCAGGCGCCCCAGCTCCGCATCGAAGCCGACCGCCAGCACCTGGCGCGCGCCAAGGCGGCATCCCACCTCGAGGGCGGGCACCAGGGCGGCGACATCGGTCTCTGGCCGCAGCCACACCGCCTCGATGTCGAGCAGGCGCACGTCCCGGCTGCGCAGCCGCTGGCCGATCTCTCGCACCAGCGCAGGGTTGCCCGCCACGTCGACCAGCACGTCGGTGGACGCCGGTGGCACGATGCGCATGCCGCAGTAGTCGAAACCACCCTCGGCCGCGGCGTCGACCAGCGACAGCGGGTCGGCACCGAGCATGGTGAGGTGGTCCAGGGAGATCTCCGGCATGCCGGGCGGCTGGGTCGTGTTCATGGGCGCCCCCTTGATTGAGATCGCGCAGTCTCGAATGGCCGCTGACAATGGCATGCACGTGCCGACCCAGGCTCCTGATGGTGTCCTTGAGCCGCGGATCGGGCGTCTCTTCAATCGAGGCGATGTCGTCCTCGTCGAGGCTGCGCACACGGGTCTTCCGGCTGTCGCTAGATCGCGGAGCGAAGACCAATGTAGAAGACAAGGCGGGGGCCGCATAGGGCCGTGCGACAAATGAAATGTTTGAGGCGCTAACTTACAGCAGGTACACAACTTCGGCTTCGTCCAGCCGCTCTGGATCCCGCGCCGGATCAGCCCGATCGTCAGCTGTGACGGCTCGCCCTGACCAGCAGCACGGCCCCGATGACGGCCACGCCGATGCTTAGCCACTGCGGAATGTTCACCGACTCCTGTTCCTGGAACGTGAAGGCCACAGGACCGATCCGCGCGGCCGTGGTTTCGTGGGTAAAGCTGAATCCGCCGGTGAAGAAACCGACGACACCGCCGATGACCAGGACCATGGCGACGATGCGGGTGGCGTTCATTATTTGAATCCCGTTGTGTTAACTGTCAGCCAATGTAATTCGAGCCTGTCATTCGACGCGTAGGACGTGATCGCTTTTCACAAAACGCCTCCAGCCGCAGGGACAACACCTGCGTGCTAACCTCCCGCCATGTTCAATCCTTCCCAAGCCGACGTGCGCCGTTTCTTCTGTTCCGTCTATGACAAGTCGCAGAAGGGGCAAGCCATGGAAGCTATTGAAATCATAGCGAGCCAATGGCTCGCGGAGCATCCTGAGTACCACGCCGAACTGCATGATGTGGACGCCGCACTGGCCCGCATGGCCGATGCCGACCCCACCCGCGAGAACCCGTTCCTGCACCTGTCGATGCACCTGTCGCTGAGCGAGCAGTGCTCGATCGACCAGCCGCGCGGCATCCGCCAGGCCGTGGAGCTGCTCACCCACCGCCGCGACTCGCTGCACGCCGCGCACCACGAGGCCATGGAGTGCCTGGGCCGCACGCTCTGGGAAAGCCAGCGCGCCGGCCAGCCGCCCGACGGCAACGCCTATGTCGACGCCGTGCAGCGGCGGGCCACGCAAGACTGAGCGCCACTGCACTCTGCTGTCGACCAGACGTTGAAAAGCCCGCACTTGGCGGGCTTTCGTTCCAAGGGACCGCGCCTGCGCGGTGCACCGGCGGCTTTAGCGGAAGCGCGACTCGGGTACCGTCTTCAGGTCGGTATCGAGCGAGCCGACGTAGCTTGCCAGCGCCTTCAGTTCGGCATTGGAGAATTGCTTGGCGACCCCGCCCATGACGGCGTTGGAGCGCCCGACCAGCGGATGCGCCGACTTGTAGGCCTTGAGGGCGACGAAGAGGTAGTCGGCATGTTGGCCGGCGATTTTCGGATAGCTCGGGTCGATCGGCTTGTCGAAGTTGGCGCCGTGGCAAGACACGCAATTGCCCTTGGTGAGCAGCGCCTGCACCTGGGCATTGGGCTTGACCGAGGGCTCGGCCGGCACCGTGGCGCCTTCGACCAGGCCGTTGGCACTGTAGTAGGCGGCCACGTCGGCCATGTCCTGGTCGCTCAGCGATTCGGCCACGCCGCGCATGGTGGGATGGCGGCGGTCACCGGCCTTGTAGGCACCCAGTGCCGACACGATGTACTTGGCGCTCTGACCCGAAATCATGGGCACCTTGTGCACTTCAGGAAAGCTGGCCTGGTAACCCTTGATGCCATGGCAACCGATGCACATGTCGATCCTTGCCTGGCCTGCCTTGGCGTCGCCCTTGATCTCCTGGGCACTGGAAATAGCGGTCACTGTAGCGACAGCCAACGCGAACACCGTGGTCAACATCTTGTTCATTTTGCGAGCACAATCTAGAGAAAAAACGGGCCTCTAATCAACCTTTGATTATATCCGGCACTCTCCAGCGGCCGACAAGCTCTTTCGCCTGATCTCCGACCACCGACCATCCGCCACGCGCCCCTCCACCCATGAAATTCAAAGGTTCAGACCAGTACGTCGCCACCCAGGATCTGATGCTCGCGGTGAATGCCGCCGCCACATTGCAGCGCCCGTTGCTCGTCAAGGGCGAGCCAGGCACCGGCAAGACCATGCTGGCGGAAGAGGTGGCCCAGGCGCTCGGCCTGCCGCTGTTGCAATGGCACATCAAATCGACCACCAAGGCACAGCAGGGCCTCTATGAATACGACGCCGTGAGCCGCCTGCGCGACTCGCAGCTGGCCGACGTGGACGGCGGCGAACGTGTGAAGGACATTCACAACTACATCGTCAAGGGCGTGCTCTGGCAGGCCTTCACCTCCGAGACGCCGGTGGCCCTGCTCATCGACGAGATCGACAAGGCGGACATCGAATTTCCGAACGACCTGCTGCGCGAGATCGACCGGATGGAGTTCTACGTCTACGAGACGCGGGAACTGGTCAAGGCCAAGCACCGGCCGCTGGTGTTCATC
>JAQGNA010000166.1 GCA_028292075.1 Rhodoferax sp.
ACCAGGTCGGCCTTCAAGATCTGCTCGGAACCGGGCACCTCGGCCAGCTTGCCGTCTCTCATCTCGATGCGAACCGTCTTCAGGCCGGTCAGCTTGCCGTTCTCGCCGATGAATTCCTTGGTGGAAATGGCGAACTCACGCTCGCAGCCTTCCTCGTGGCTCGAGCTGGTGCGCAGCTTGATCGGCCAGTAAGGCCAGGTGAGCGGCCGGTTTTCCACCTCGGGAGGCTGTGGCATCAGTTCGAACTGGGTCACGCTGACGGCGCCGTGGCGGTTGCTCGTGCCCACGCAGTCGGAGCCGGTGTCGCCACCGCCGATCACGATCACATGCTTGCCGTCGGCACGAAGCTGTGCCTTGAGCTTGTCGCCGGCGTTGATCTTGTTCTGCTGGGGCAGGAACTCCATGGCGAAGTGGATGCCGTCGAGCTCGCGGCCGGGCACGGGCAGGTCGCGCGACTGCTCGGCGCCGCCGGTCAGAAGAATCGCATCGAAGTCCTTCTGCAACTGCTCGGGCGTGATGGTCTCCTTGGCCCAGTTCGTCACTTTGGAGCCCTTGCCCAGCGGCTCCTTGGCCGCGCCGATCACCACACCGGTGCGCACGGTCACGCCTTCGGCCTCCATCTGCGCCACACGCCGATCGATGTGGGTCTTTTCCATCTTGAAGTCAGGAATGCCGTAACGCAGCAGGCCGCCCACACGGTCGTTCTTTTCGAACAGCGTGACGTCATGCCCGACACGCGCCAGTTGCTGCGCCGCGGCCATGCCAGCCGGTCCTGCGCCCACCACGGCCACCTTCTTGCCCGTCTTGTGCTGGGGCACGCGGGCCTTCACCCAGCCCTCGGCCCAGGCGCGGTCGATGATGGCGTGCTCGATCGACTTGATGCCGACCGGGTCGTCGTTCACGTTGAGCACGCAGGCCGCCTCGCAGGGTGCGGGGCAGATGCGGCCGGTGAACTCGGGGAAGTTGTTCGTTGAGTCGAGCACCGTCCAGGCGTTCTGCCAGTCGTTGCGGTACACCAGGTCGTTGAAGTCGGGAATGATGTTGTTGACCGGGCAGCCGTTGTTGCAGAACGGCGTGCCGCAGTCCATGCAGCGCGCGCCTTGCACCTTGGCCTGCTTCTCATCGAGGCCGACGACGAATTCCTTGTAGTGCTTGAGCCGCTCCGGAATGGGCTTGTAGCCTTCTTCGATCCGCCCGTACTCCATGAAGCCTGTGACTTTTCCCATGATTTCGATCCTGTTCGTTGCTAGACAGCGTGCTGTTTATTTGGCGGGAACCGCGACGTTTCGGGCGACCGAAGGAACGGCCTTCTCAGTGGACTCGAGCACCTTTTGCTCCTGGCGTCCCGCGAGAGCGCGCTTGTATTCGTTCGGGAACACCTTGACGAACTTGCCGCGCGACTCGCTCCAGTTGTCCAGCAGTTCGCGGGCGCGGCGGCTGCCGGTCCAGCGGTTGTGCTCGTCGAGCAGCTTCTTCAGCTGGACTTCGTCGGCCTGCTGGTGGTGCCACTGGTGCGCGGGGCCGCCCATGGCGAGTTGTTCGGCGGCCGGCAGCACCTTCTCGAGCGTCACCATGGAGGTGTTGCAGCGCCTGGCGAACTGGCCGTCTTCGTCATAGACATAAGCCACGCCACCGCTCATGCCGGCGGCGAAGTTGCGGCCCGTCTTGCCGAGGATGACTGCGGTGCCGCCGGTCATGTACTCGCAGCCATGGTCGCCCGTACCTTCGACCACCGTGGTCGCACCAGAGAGGCGCACGGCGAAACGTTCGCCCGCCACGCCGCTGAAGTACGACTCGCCGCTGGTGGCGCCGTACATCACCGTGTTGCCGACGATGGTGTTCTGCGTGGACACGCCGCGGAAGTCGATGCTCGGACGCACCACGATCCGGCCGCCACTCAGGCCCTTGCCCGTGTAGTCATTGGCGTCGCCGATCAGGTACAGCGTGATGCCCTTGGCCAGGAAGGCGCCGAACGACTGGCCGCCCGTGCCTTCGAGCTGGATGCGGATCGTATCGTCGGGCAGGCCTTCGGGACGCACCTTGGTGAGCGCGCCCGACAGCATGGCGCCGAGTGAGCGGTTCACGTTGCGGGCCACCTCGATGAACTGCACCTTCTCGCCACGCTCGATGGCCGGGCGCGACTTCTCGATCAGCACGTTGTCGAGCGAGCGCTCGAGGCCGTGTTCCTGGTTTTCGGTGTGGTAGCGCGGCACGTCGGCCGGCACGTTGGGCTGGGCGAACAGGCGGTTGAAATCGAGGCCGCTGGCCTTCCAGTGGGCGATGCCCTTGCGCATGTCGAGCAGGTCGGCGCGGCCGATCATGTCGTCGAACTTGCGGATGCCCAGCTGGGCCATGATCTGGCGCACTTCTTCGGCGATGAAGAAGAAGAAGTTCACCACGTGCTCGGGCTTGCCCTGGAATTTCTTGCGCAGCACCGGGTCTTGCGTGGCCACGCCCACCGGGCAGGTGTTCAGGTGGCACTTGCGCATCATGATGCAGCCCTCAACCACCAGCGGCGCCGTGGCAAAGCCGAATTCATCGGCACCCAGCAGCGCGCCGATGGCGACGTCGCGGCCGGTCTTCATCTGGCCGTCGGCCTGCACGCGCACGCGGCTGCGCAGGCGGTTCAGCACCAGCGTCTGCTGGGTTTCGGCCAGGCCGATTTCCCACGGACCACCAGCATGCTTGATGGACGACCATGGCGATGCGCCCGTGCCGCCGTCGTGCCCGGCGATCACGATGTGGTCGCTCTTGCACTTGGTCACGCCCGCGGCGATGGTGCCCACGCCCACTTCGCTCACCAGCTTGGTGCTGATGCTGGCGTGTGGCGCCACGTTCTTCAGGTCGTGGATCAGCTGGGCCAGATCCTCGATGGAATAGATGTCGTGGTGCGGCGGTGGCGAGATCAGGCCCACGCCCGGCACCGAGTGGCGCAGCTTGCCTATGTATTCGGTGACCTTGCCGCCGGGCAGCTGTCCGCCCTCGCCCGGCTTGGCGCCCTGGGCCATCTTGATCTGGATCTGGTCGGCCGACGACAGGTACTCGGCCGTGACGCCGAAGCGCCCCGAGGCCACCTGCTTGATGCGCGAACGCAGCGAGTCGC
>JAQGNA010000199.1 GCA_028292075.1 Rhodoferax sp.
ACCTTTTCCGCCGTTCTGGCCCGAAGGTCCAGTGAGCCGAAGGAGATGTAGGCGATCAGCAGGACGGCGGCAATGGCGGCCGCAAAGCCGACCAACCCACCCACCGGCAGAGGCAGGCCCCGGCGCGGACCACGGCCCGCGCCTTGTGCAGTAGGGCTGGCGTTCATGCGCCGGCGCCAAGAGACGCGGTCACAGTGCAGGAACACGGCCCCGCACTGCCACTGCAGACATCTCCCTCAACGGCATGCGGGCGCATCACAAAAGCCGTCGAAGGCACGGAGCGACATGGCCAGCGGCCAGCGAATCCGCGCTGCAAAGTGCGAGAAGGACGACCAGGGAAAGAACGCAATACAGGACGGGACAAGGGCAAGGGGCTCCAGACACAGGAAGGCCGGCGCAAAAGCGGGTCGCCTTGCAGCCGGCCGATCAGGCACCTTAGCGGCCACTGTCTGACGTTGCAGCCGGCCTCTTTCGCCCACGGCCGTAGGAACACACTGACGCGCTGCGCTGTTCTTACGCGGACTGTCCGGACATGGGACGAAAAAAAGCCATGGACCGTGCCATGGCTTTCAATCACCGGGAAAGGGCCGTCGAGGCCCTTCCCTGCAAAAACTCAGTGCGGTCTCACAGCTGGGTCAGAGCAGTTGCACGCCGGTCTTCGACTGAAGGAATTCCTTGCTGACACCAGGCGCCAGCTCCACCACCGCCAGCCCCTCGGGCGTGACGTCGAGCACGGCCAGGTCGGTGATGATGCGATCGACCACACCCACCCCGGTCAGGGGCAGCGTGCACTTCGGCAGAATCTTCATGTCTTCGGTGCCATCCTTCTTGCGCGCCACGTGCTCCATCAGCACGATCACGCGCTTCACGCCCGCCACGAGGTCCATGGCACCGCCCATGCCCTTGACCATCTTGCCGGGAATCATCCAGTTGGCCAGGTCGCCGTGCTCGCTGACCTGCATCGCACCCAGGATGCTCAGGTTGATCTTGCCGCCACGGATCATCGCAAAGCTGTCGTGGCTGCCGAAGATGGCCGAGCCGGCGATGGTGGTGACCGTCTGCTTGCCGGCGTTGATCAAATCGGCATCGACCGCGTCGTCGGTCGGAAAGGGCCCGATGCCCAGCATGCCGTTTTCGGACTGCAGCCAGACTTCCTTGTCGGCCGGCACGAAATTGGCCACCAGCGTCGGTATGCCGATGCCCAGGTTCACGTAAAAACCGTCTTCCAGTTCCTGCGCCGCGCGTGCGGCCATCTGGTCTTGCGTCCAGGCCATGTCAGATCCCTTCTTTCTGGTTGACCGGCACCTGCGGCAACGGCACCGCGTCGACCGAGGCAGCCTGGGCGATCACCGCCTGGGCTTCCACCTTGGCGGCGGCCACGTCCACCGGTGCGGCGGCGGTGATGGTGCGCTGCTCGATGCGCTTTTCGGGGTTGGCGTTGAGCACGATGCGGTGCACGTAGATGCCCGGCAGGTGAATCTGGTCGGGGTCGAGCTCGCCTGTCTCGACGATCTTCTCCACCTCGACGATGCACACCTTGCCGGCCATGGCCGCGGCCGGGTTGAAGTTGCGGGCCGTCAGCCGAAATTGCAGGTTGCCCGACTTGTCGGCCACATGGGCCTTGACCAGCGCGACGTCGGGCACCAGCGAGCGCTCCATCACATAGGTTTCGCCGTCGAACTCGCGCTGTTCCTTGCCCTCGGCCACCAGCGTGCCCACACCGGTCTTGGTGAAGAACGCCGGAATGCCGGCACCGCCTGCGCGCAGCTTCTCGGCCAGCGTGCCCTGCGGCGTGAACTCGAGCTCGAGTTCACCGGCCAGGTACTGGCGTTCGAATTCCTTGTTTTCACCGACGTAGCTCGAGATCATCTTCTTGATCTGCCGGGTCTCCAGCAGCTTGCCGAGGCCAAAGCCGTCGACCCCCGCGTTGTTGGAGATGACCGTAAGGTCCTTCGTGCCGCTGTCGCGCAAGGCGTCGATCAGCGCTTCAGGAATACCGCACAGGCCGAAGCCACCCACGGCCAGCAACTGGCCATCCTGCACCACGCCCTTCAGGGCGTCTTCGGCAGACGGAAAGATTTTGTTCACACGGTGCTCCTATGAAAAACACGACCGACGATACTACGTATTCCCATACGTAGAAGCTCGTAAGTAGCAACCCAGAGAATGGACGACAAGGTGGATGTCATGGCAGACGGCACGGCGACCCCGCAGATCGATTACCGGCTGGCCTTCGAGCTTGCGCCGGTCGGCCTCGTGCTGTCGCGACACCGCATGATTGTGGACTGCAACCAGCGCCTGTGCGAGATGTTCGGCGCCGCGCGCGAGCAGTTGGTGAACCAGTCGTTCCTGGTGCTGTACCCCAGCGCGCTGGAATTCGAGCGCACCGGCGCACGCATCACGCCGATTCTGAACACGCGTGGCCACTATGCCGACAACCGCATCATGAAGCGCGTCGACGGCCCCCTGAAGGGCGAAACCTTCTGGTGCCACGTGACCGGCCGCGCCTTCAACCGCGAGGCTCCGCACGAGGCGGGAATCTGGACTTTCGAAGATCTCTCGTCGAGCCGCCCCGTCAAGGCCGACCTCACCGGCCGTGAACGCGAGGTCGCCGCCATGCTGATGGACGGCCTCACTTCCAAGCAAATCGGCCGGCAATTGGGCATCAGCCACCGCACGGTGGAGATCTACCGCGCCAGGCTGATGCGGAAGTACGGCGCCAGCACGACGGCGGATCTGGTGCACCGGCTGCTGTCGGCCTGACCAGGCGCCAGCCGCCTCGCGGCTATGGCCGTGTTCAAGATTTCCTATGCTGGAACGGTCGCGTTGTGCATAGTCCGTGGCGATAATCGAGCGCAGATCAATAGTCTCGATCTATCAAAAGGACACACCATGACGAAACTCACCACCGCCGCCGGCGCACCGGTTGTCGACAACCAGAACACCATGACCGCCGGCCCTCGGGGCCCCGTGCTGCTGCAGGATGTGTGGCACCTCGAAAAGCTGGCCCACTTCGCCCGCGAGGTCATCCCCGAGCGCCGCATGCATGCGAAGGGTTCCGCCGCCTATGGCACCTTCACCGTGACGCACGACATCACGCCTTACACCAAGGCCGCGCTCTTTTCAGAAGTGGGCAAGCAGACCGAGCTGGTGCTGCGCTTTTCCACCGTGGCAGGCGAGCGCGGCGCGGCGGATGCCGAGCGCGACATCCGCGGCTTTGCCGTGAAGTTCTATACCGAGCAGGGCAACTGGGATCTGGTGGGCAACAACACGCCGGTGTTCTTCCTGCGCGATCCGCTGAAGTTTCCCGACCTGAACCGCGCCGTGAAGCGCGACCCGCGCACCAACCTGCGCAGCGCCGAGAGCAACTGGGACTTCTGGACGCTGCTGCCCGAAGCCCTGCACCAGGTCACCATCGTCATGAGTGACCGCGGCATTCCCAAGACCTACCGGCACATGCACGGCTTCGGCAGCCACACCTTCAGCTTCATCAACGCGAAGAACGAGCGCTTCTGGGT
>JAQGNA010000228.1 GCA_028292075.1 Rhodoferax sp.
CTTCTGGCTCATGGCGGCCACCGACGGCCATTCCAAGAACTTCTCGATCTTCCTGCAACGCGGCGGCGGCTACCGGCTCACCCCGCTGTACGACGTGCTTTCAGCGTGGCCGATCATCGGCACGAAGCCGAACCAGGTCCATCCAAGACGCGCGAAACTGGCCATGGCGCTGAAGGGCAAGAACGCGCACTACCATCTGCACGAGATCCGCACCCGCCACTGGCTGCAGTTGGCGAAGCAAAGCGGCGTGCCGGGCGCCTTCGACCGGATGGTCGCACTGGTGCTGCTGGTGCCGCAGGCGCTCGACGAGGTGGCCGCGGCCTTGCCCGACGGCTTCCCGCCAAGTGTGTACGAGCCCATTCGCCGTGGCATGCTGGCGCAGGCTGCGTTGTTCGTCGATGAACTGGAATAAGGAGAAACCCATGACCGCTCACCTCAAGACACTGCCCGCCCTGCACCTGGCCTACGTGCGCCACACCGGCCCCTATGGCAGCCCGGGCATTGCCCAGCAATGGATCAGCTTTGGCGCATGGGCGACGGCCCACGGCCTGATGTCGCCGCGCCGCCGCATGCTCGGCATCAGCCTGGACAACCCCATGACCACGCCGCCGGCCCTGTGCCGCTACGACCTGTGCATCGAGGTGGACGCCGGCTTCGAGCCCGAGGGCGACGTCGCCCTTCAGGACTTCGCCGGCGGTCGCCATGCCTGCGTGCCGTTCAAGGGCACGGCGATGGCCATCGGCGCCGCCTGGATGCAGGTGTTCGCGCAGTGGCTGCCGCAGGCCGGCCTGCAGCCGACCGGCGCGCCGGCGCTTGAGTTCTACGACACCGATTTCGAATTCGACGCGCAGACCGGCGTGTTCAACTGCGACCTGTGCGTCCCGGTGTAGCGCCGGTTCAGAAACCGGCCGCCAGGCCGTCGCGGCGCGAGTCGCTGGCGACCAGATAGCCTTCGACCTTCGGGTCGCCCATGCGCCAGATGAACTGGCCCGCACCGAAGTCCTGGTAGGAGTCGTTGATCACGTCCATGCGGTGGCCGCGGTCGGCCAAGCCCTGCACCGTTGCCTTGGCCATGGTCGCCTCGACGTTGATCTCCAGGCCGGCATTGAAGCGCCAGCGCGGCGCATCGCAGGCGGCCTGCGGGTTCTGGCCGTAGTCGAGCATCCGCACCAGCGTCTGCATGTGGCCCTGCGGCTGCATGTTGCCACCCATCACGCCGTAACTCATCACCGGTTGACCGTCCTTGGTGAGAAACGCTGGAATGATCGTGTGGAACGGCCGCTTGCCCGGTGCCACGAGGTTCGCGATGTTCGGGCCCGCGGCATCGGTGTTGAAGCCATGGCCGCGGTTCTGCAAGCTGATGCCGAATTCCGGTTCGACGCAGCCCGAGCCGAAGCCCATGTAGTTGCTCTGGATGAAGCTCACCATCATGCCGTTCTCGTCGGCCGCCGTGAGGTAGATGGTGCCGCCCTTGACCGGGTTGCCGGCGCCGAAGTCCTGCGCGCGCTTCATGTCGATGAGCCGCGCCCGCGACGCCAGGTAGGCCGGGTCGAGCAGGCGCTCGGGCGGAAACTCCATGGCGTGCGGGTCGGCCACGTAGCGGTACACGTCGGCGAACGCGAGCTTCATGGCCTCGATCTGCAGATGCTGCGAGTCGATGCCGTCCACCGGGTGGCTGGCCAAATCGAAATGCTCGAGGATGCCGACCGCGATCAGCGCGGCAATGCCCTGCCCATTCGGTGGGATCTCATGCAGCGTATGGCCGCGGTAGGCCTGCGCCATGGGCTCGACCCATTCGGGCTTGAAGTTGGCCAGGTCGCCGAGCGCCATGCTGCCGCCCTGCGATGCCGAGAACCGCACCAGCGCTTCGGCGATCTCGCCGCGGTAGAAGGCCTCGCCCCTGGTGGAGGCGATCAGGCGCAGCGCACGGGCCGCCGCCGGGAAGCGAAACAGCTCGCCAACCTCGGGCGCGCGGCCCCACGGCAAAAATGCCTCGCGGAAGCCGGCATAAGACTGCAATTCAGGCGTGGCCGCGGCCCACTTCTGCTGAACCACCGGCGGCATGAGGTAGCCCCGCTCTGCGATCTCGATGGCCGGCTCCATGAGGTCGGCGAAAGGCAGTTTGCCGAAGCGCTCGCTCAGCGCCATCCAGCCGGCCACGGCGCCGGGCACGGTCACGCTGTCGATGCCGCGCTTGGGCGGCGTCTTGGTGTCGGCACCGTACTTGGCCTTGAAGTAGTCGGGCGTCCAGGCCTGGGGTGCGGTGCCACTGGCGTTCAGGCCGTGCAGCGCCTTGCCGTCCCACAGAATGCAGAACGCGTCGCTGCCGAGGCCGTTGCTCACCGGCTCGGTCAGGGTGATGGTGGCCGCCGCGGCAATGGCCGCATCGACGGCGCTGCCGCCCTTGTAGAGCATGCGCAGGCCGGCCTGTGCCGCGAGCGGGTGCGAGGTGGACACCACGTTGCGGGCGAACACCGGAATGCGGACGGACGGATAGGGATTGGCGTAGTTGAAGGTCATGTTGTCTCCTGTTGGCTGGGGCGCGGCGTGGCGGATGTCATTCGTTGGTGATCTTGCGCTCGACGATGATGGCGCGCCACTTGGCGGCGTCGGCCGCCACCATCTGGGCGAGCTGCGCCGGCGTGCTGCCGACCGGCTCGATGCCCAGGCGGCCGAGCTTGTCCTTCACTTCGGGGTCGGCCAGGGCCTGGTTCACCGCGGTGTTGACGCGGGTGACGATGTCGGCCGGCAGCGCCTTGGGACCGTACAGGCCGAACCAGGTGTTCGACTCGTAGCCTGGCAGCACTTCCGCCACGGCGGGCAGCTCGGGCGCCATGGCCGTGCGCTTGGCCGAGGTGACCGCCAGCGCGCGAAGTCTTCCGTCGCGGACATGCGGCAGGCCGGTGGGCAGGGAGTCGAACATCACGTCGACCTTGCCGCTGACCAGATCGGGAATGGCGAGCGCCGTGCCCTTGTACGGAATGTGCACCAGGAACACCCCGGCCTGCGACTTGAACAGCTCGGCGGTCAGTTGCACGATGGTGCCGTTGCCGCTGGAGGCGTAGTTCAGCCGGCCGGGGTTCTTCTTCGCGTATTCGATCCATTCCTTCAAGGTCTTGGCCGGGCTGCTGTTGGGCACCAGCATGATGTTCGGCGCGCTGCCGACATGCGAGATGGGGGTGAAATCTCGCACCGTGTCGTAGGGCAGCCGCTGGGTCATCGCCGGGCCGATGGAGTGGGTGCTGGAGGTGGCCAGCAGCAGCGTGTAGCCGTCGGGAGGCGACTTGGCCGCCACGTCCGAGCCGATGGCACCGCCCGCGCCAGGGCGGTTTTCGACGATCAGCGTGGTGCCCATCTTCTCGCCCATTTTTTGCGACAGCACGCGGGCGAAGATGTCGGTGGCGCCGCCTGCGGGGAACGGCACGACGAGCCGGACCGGCTTGTTCGGATACGCCTGTGCCAGGGCCGAGGCCGCGGTCAGTGCCACGGCGGAGGTGATCAGCAGCTTGCGCCAGAAATGCATGGGATTCACTTTCAGGGAGGTTGTCCGGGCCGGCGGTGCCGGCTGCCGCTGGGGTCGATTATCGAAATTCGGCGCCGCTGGCGAAAGCGAATAATGCTTTACCATGAATCAAGTATTTCTTGATCTCGGCCAGCCGCCACCCAATTTTTAGTTTCATTGCCATGAGCAGCCTGCGCCTCCTGAAGACCTTCCTGGCCGTGGCCCATGATGGCTCGTTCGCCGGCGCCGCCCAGCGCGTGGCGCTCACGCAGGCGGCGGTGGGCCTGCAGATGCGCACGCTCGAAGGGGAGCTGCGGCGTCCGCTGTTCGAGCGCACCGGCAAGACGGTGCGGCTGAACCAGGCCGGGCGCGAACTGCTGCCGCAGGCCGAGCGCATGGTGGCGCTGTTCGAGCAGATGCGCATGCCGGCGCAGTCGCCCCGGGCGATGGAAGGTACGCTGCACCTCGGCGCGGTGGTGTCGGCGCTGCGCCCGCTGCTGCAGGCCACGCTGGCGCTGAAGCGGCATCATCCCGGCCTCGACCTGCATGTGAGCGCCGCCAAGTCCGGCGAGCTGTTGTCGCGCATGGCGTCGGGCGAGCTCGACGCCGCCATCGCCGTGCACGAGCCTGGCGCCGAGCGGGCGCACGCCGGTCTTGCGTGGACGCCGCTCTATGCCGAGCCGATGGTGGTGCTCGCGCCCCGGCGTTGGCCCGAGCAGCCGATCCGCGCGCTGGTTCAGGGCCAGCCATTCATCCGCTTCGACCGCCAGGAGCACACCGGTCAGCTGGTCGACCGCACGCTGCGACGCCTGCGCGCCCGGCCGCAGGAGTTGCTGGAGCTCAATGCCATCGAGACCATCGTCGACCTGGTGCGGGCCGGCCTGGGGGCCACGATGGTGCCGCAGCTGCGCGACAGCCGTTGGGCCTCCGACCCGAAGCTGCGGGTACTGGAGATTCCCGGCGCGGCCGAAGCCCGGCAGATCGCGCTGGTCCAGCCGCGTACCGGCGACAAGGCCTGGCTGATCGGCGCGGTATGCGCCGAGTTCGAAAAAGGCGCGCGCCCGGTTGGCCGGGCCAGGGCGGCGGAGCGCACCGACGCCGCCAGTTGACAAGGCGGCAGCCCGAGGCGGGAGCCGGAGGCGCGATACTGCAGCCGCCCCCGAGGCCCCGAGCCCCACGACCGCATGACCGCATGACCGCATGAAAATCGCCGACATCGAACCCTTTTTCGCCACCCTCAAGGCCGCGAACCCGCAACCCAACACCGAGCTCGAGTACACCACCGTCTTCGAGCTGCTGGCCGCCGTGCTGCTCTCGGCTCAGG
This sequence comes from Rhodoferax sp., assembly GCA_028292075.1. Next base: position 4,827 of record JAQGNA010000228.1, read on the forward strand.
CGACAGACGTTGGCGTGAACAAGGCCACGCGACGGCTGTATCCGGTGGCGAACACGCCGCAGGCCATTCTCGGCCTGGGACTCGAAGGCCTGGAGGGCCACATCAAGACCATCGGCCTTTACCGCAGCAAGGCCCGGCATCTGATGCAGACCTGCCGCATCCTGGTGGACGAGCACGGCGGTGTGGTGCCGCGCACCCGCGAGGCGTTGGAGGCCCTGCCCGGCGTGGGCCGGAAGACCGCCAACGTGGTGTTGAACGTGGCCTTTGGCGAGCCGACCATGGCGGTCGACACGCACATCTTCCGGGTGGGCATCCGCACCGGCCTGGCCCGCGGCAAGACGCCGCTGGCGGTCGAGCTGCAATTGCTGAAACGCGTGCCCAAGGCCTACCTGGTGGACGCCCACCACTGGCTCATCCTGCATGGCCGCTACATCTGCCAGGCCCGAAAGCCGCGCTGCTGGGAATGCGCGGTGTCGCCGTACTGCGACTACCGGCCCAAGACGCTGCCGCCGGGCCAGCCGGGCGTGGCCTGGCCGTAGCGGCCGGCCAGCCAGCGCTCCAGGTCATGCGGCGTCATGGGCCGGGCGAACAGGTAGCCCTGCACCACGTCGCAGCCCCGGTCCCGCAAGAAGTCGAACTGGCTTTGGGTTTCGACACCCTCGGCCACCACGGTGAGCCGCAGGCCTTCGCCGATGTGCAGCACCGACTGTATGAGCGACCGCGCGGGGCCGCTGGTGTCCAGGTCCTGCACGAAGCTTTTGTCGAGCTTGAGTTCGCGCATCGGCAGCTTGTGCAGGTAGCTCAGGCTCGAATAGCCGGTGCCGAAGTCGTCGAGCGAGAGGTGCACGCCCAGGGCATGGATGGCGCTGATGGCGGTTTGCGCGCTGTCGCCGTGGTCGAGCATGGCGCGCTCCGTCATCTCGAGGGTCAGGTCTTCGGGACGCAGGCCATGGTTGCGCAGGCAGGCGGCGACGCGAACCGCCAGGCCCACGTCTTCAAAATTTTGCGCGGAGAGATTGACCGCCACGCGTGGAACCGACACGCCATGCCGGCGCCATTCCGCCAGCTGGCGGCAGCTTTCGGTGAGCGCCCATTCGCCCAGCGCGCCGATCAGGCCGCATTCCTCGGCCAGCGGGATGAAGCGCTCCGGTGAGACCTCGCCAAAGCGCGGATGGTTCCAGCGCGCCAGCGCTTCCACACCGTACAGCGGTCGGCTCGGCGCGCAGTACATCTGCGGCTGGTAGACCAGGCGCAACTCGCCTTCCGCAAGGGCCTGGCGCAGTGCCGACTCCATGGCGACGCGCTCCTGGGCCACGCGGTTCATGCCGTCGTTGAAGAAGCGCGAACAGTTGCGGCCGTCGGCCTTGGCCTGCGTCATGGC
>JAQGNA010000262.1 GCA_028292075.1 Rhodoferax sp.
CCACCGACTTGGCCATCAGGCCCGCCAGCACGATCACGGTCACGACGTACGGGATCATCTGGATCAGCGAGCCCGGGATGCGGCCCACGACCGGCAGGTCGACGCCTTCGATCTGGATCTGCACGGCCGAGAAGAAGCCGAACATCAGGCAGCCGAGTACCGTCTGCAGCGGACGCCAGTTGCCGAACACGAGGGCCGTCAGCGCCAGGTAGCCGGCGCCGGCCGACATGTCGCGAAAGAAGAAGCCGCTCTGGACGATCGAGAGATAAGCGCCCGAGAACGAGCACAGCACGCCGGCGACCAGCATGGCGAGATAACGGGTGCGCTCGACCGAGACGCCGGCCGCATCGGCCGCATGCGGGTTTTCTCCGCAGGCGCGCAGGCGCAAACCAAAACGGCTGTGATACACGACCCAGTGCACCACCGGCAGCAGCGCGAAAGCGAGGTAGACCAGCGGCGAATGGCCGCCGATCACGTTGGCATAGAACCAGCCGAGGAAGGGGATATCCGCCAGCGCGGCGGTGCCCGGCAGGACCACGTCCGACAGGCGCGCGGTGCCCAGGTCCGGCGTGCGGCCGCCCTGCTGGAAGATGTACTGGGCGACGACGAAAGTCAGGCCGCTCATGGCGATGTTGATCGCGATGCCGGCCACCAGCTGGTTGCCCTTCTGGGTAATCGACACAAAAGCCTGCACCATGGCGAGCGCGACGGAAACGGCGATGCCGGCGGCGATCCCGAGCCACGGGTTTTGCGTTGTGTAGCCGACGGCGGCCGACACGAAAGCCTAGTCGAGGATCTTGCCCTCGAGGCCGATGTCGACCACGCCGCTGCGTTCGGCGAACAGGCCCGCCAGCGCTGCGAACAGCAGCACCGGCGCGTTGCGGATCGTCGAGACGACGATACTGGCGATATGGAAGTCTTCCATGGCTTAACCCTTACGTGTTGCGTTGATCAGTTTCAGGACTGCCGGGGCGTAGAAATTCTCCATCGCGCCGCAGAACAGGATGATCAGGCCCTGGATGAAGATGAAGGTTTCGGGCGGGATGTTCGGCTTTTCGAGCGACAGGTCGAAGCCGCCCTGGATCAGCCCGCCGAACAGCACCGCCGACAGCAGCATGCCGACCGGGTGGTTGCGCCCCATCAGGGCCACGGCGATGCCGATGTAGCCGGCGCCAGCGGTGAAGTTGAGCCCCAGGTGGTGCGATGAACCCATTTCGCTGTTCACCGCCGCCATGCCGGCCAGTGCGCCTGACACCGCCATCACCGCGATCACGGTGCGCGAGATCGAGATGCCGGCATAGTGCGCCGCATGGGGATTCAGGCCGACCGTGCGCACCCGGTAGCCCCAGGCGGTGCGCCACATCAGCAGCGCGTAGAGGCCCAGGCCGGCCAGCGCCATCAGCAGGCTGATGTTCACCGGGGTCTGGCCCAGCGCGGGCAACCAGGCGTTGAGGCGCGGCAGCCAGCCCGCGGCGGCGAACTGCCGGCTGGCGGTGGTCTGCTGCCCTACCGGGATCAGCAGGCTCACGATGATGTAGTTCATGAGCGAGGCGGCGATGAAGTTGAACATGATGGTGGTCACCACCACGTGGCTGCCGCGCCGCGCCTGCAGCCACCCGGGCAGAAACGCCCACGCGGCGCCGAACAGCGCGCTGGCGGCAATGGCCAGCGGAATCACCACCCAGGGGCCGGCGCTGGCATCGAGTTGCAATACCACCAGCGCCATCCCGAGCCCGCCGATGTACATCTGGCCTTCGCCGCCGATGTTGAACAGGCCGGCCTGCACGGCGACGGCCACGGCCAGCCCGGTGAAGATGAAGGTCGTGGCATAGAAGAGCGTGTAGCCCAGGCCTTCCGGGTTGAGGAAGGCGCTGTCGACCAGGATGCCGAGCGACTCGACCGGGCTCTCGCCCATGGCGTAGATCACCAGCCCGGCCACCACCATCGCCGAGACGAAGTTGAGCACCGGCAACAGCACGCTGGTGGCCCAGCGCGGCAGGTCCTGTGCGTTCATGCGGTCACCACCTGGTGAACGCCGCCCATCATCAGGCCGATGCGGGTGGTGTCGAAGTCGCGGGCGGCCAGCTCGCCGGTGAGGCGGCCGCCGCACATCACGAGAATGCGGTCGGCCAGCACGCGAATTTCTTCCAGTTCAACCGACACCAGCACGATGGCGATGCCTTCGTCGCGCAGTGCGAGCAGGCGCCGGTGGATGGGTTCGATGGAGCCGATGTCGACCCCGCGCGTGGGCTGGCCGATCAGCATGAGCTTCGGGCGCGCTGCGATCTCGCGGCCCAGCACCACCTTCTGCTGGTTGCCGCCGGAAAGCAGGCCCAGGCGGAGCGAAGCGTCGGCCGGGCACACGTCGAACTCGCCGATCAGCCGCCCGGCATGCGCCGCGATGGCCCGGGGGTCGAGCAGGCCGCGGCGGTTGAACGCGGCGTCGTCCTGGTGGCCGAGGATGGTGTTGAGCGCGACCGAATGGTCTTTCACCAGGCCGTCGCGCAACCGGTCTTCCGGCGCATGCGCGATGCCCAGCCGCCGGTAGTGGGCTGGCAGGCCGTCGGCGCTGCGCTGGCCTGGCGGCGGCAGTGGCGCGCCGAGGTAGCGCAGCTTGCCGCCGGTGGGCAGGCGCAGGCCGGCCAGCACCTCGAGCAGCTCTGACTGGCCGTTGCCCGAGACCCCGGCAATGGCCACGATCTCTCCGGCACGCACCGAGAAGCTGAGTTCGTCGAGCAGACGCACGCCGTGCGCACCGTTCGCGCCTTTCCCACTGGTCCCGCCGTCGAGCGTCAGTCTGGTGGCCTCCAGCACCACCTCGCCGGGCTGGTGCGGCTTGCGCGGCAGCGTCGTTTCGATGGCCCGGCCGATCATCAGGCCGGCCACGGCCTCGCGGCTGCTGCGGGCGGTGTCGACCTCGCCGGCCACCCGGCCGGCCCGCATGACGGTCACGCGGTCGGTCAGCGCGAAGATCTCCTGCAGCTTGTGCGTGATGAGGATGATGGTCTTGCCCTGGTCGCGGAAGACCCGCAGGATGGCGAACAGCGCATCCGCCTCCTGCGGCGTCAGCACGGCCGTGGGTTCGTCCAAAATCATGATGTCGGCGCCGCGGTAGATCAGCTTCAGGATCTCCACCCGCTGCTGCGCGCCCACGGAGAGCTGGTCGACCCGCGCGTCGGGGTCGACCTCGAGCCGGTAGCGCCGGCCGATCTCGCGCAGCCGCTCGGCCGCGTCGCGGAACTTCGTGCCCAGCACCAGGGCGCCCTCGACGCCCAGCATGATGTTCTCGAGCACCGTGAAGCTGTCGACCAGCATGAAGTGCTGGTGAATCATGCCGATGCCGCGACGGATGGCGTCCTGGCTGTGACGGATGGGGGCGGGCTCGCCGTTCAGCAATATCTGCCCCGCGTCGGCCTGGTAGTAGCCGTAGAGGATGCTCATCAGCGTGGACTTGCCAGCGCCGTTTTCGCCGACGATGCCGTGGATCGAGCCCTTGCGGACCTTGAAGCTCACGTCGGCATTGGCCCTGACGCTGCCGAACTGCTTGCTGATACCCCTGAACTCGACCACCGGCGGCACCGGTGGCAGGTCCTCGTCATGGGACGCCAAGGCTTGGACCGGTCAGACGGGGCAGCTGTTGGCGGCGCGGTAGTCCACCACCTTGACCTTGCCCGACTTGATGTCCTCGCTGGCCTGCTTGATGCGCGCTTCCATGGCCGGCGTGATGAGCTTGCGGTTGTTCTCGTCGAGCGCCCAGTCCACGCCGCCTTCCTTCAGTCCCTTGTTGGTGACTCCGGCCTTCCAGGCGCCATTTTTGACGCTCATGAAGCCGTCGTAGGTGGCGTTGTCCACGCGCTTCAGCATGGAGGTGAGGATGTAGCCGGGGTAGAGCGGGTTCTGGTTGGAATCGACACCGATGCCGAGCTTGCCCTGGTCCTTGACGGCCTGCAGCGTGCCCATGCCGCTGCCGCCCGCCGCCGCGAACACCACGTCCACACCCCGGTCGAACTGGGCCCGGGCCAGCTCGCCGCCCTTGGCCGGATCGCTCCAGGCGGCCGGCGTGCTGCCCACCATGTTCTGCGTGATCTCGATCTTCGGATCGACTGCCTTGGCGCCCTGGGCATAGCCGCACCCGAAGGCGCGGATCAGCGGCACGTCCTGCCCGCCGATGAATCCCACCTTCTTCGACTTGCTGGCCAGGCCAGCGGCCACGCCGACCAGGTAGGAGCCCTCTTCTTCCTTGAAGGTGACCGAGTTGACGTTGTCGCCCTTGACCTCGTCGTCGATGATCATGAACTTGACCTTCGGAAACTCCTTCGACACCGTGGTGACCGCGTTGGTCATGGAGAAGCCGATGGAGACCACCAGGTCGACGTTCTTGCGCGCCATCTGGCGCAGCACCTGCTCGCTCTGCGCGCTCGAATTCACCTGCGCTTCGAGGTAGCCGATCTTGGTGTCCTTCTTGAAGCGCTCGGCACCCTCATAGGCCGACTGGTTGAATGACTTGTCGAACTTGCCGCCGCTGCCATACACCAGGGCCAGCTTCGGGTCGGCGGCCTGCGCACCCATTGCGCACAGGGCAGCGCAGATCACCAGAATCTTTGGAGCAAATTTCATATCGGACGGCGCAAATAAGGGACGGTTGAGGGACCGGGCGGGCTTGCAATTTGCGCACCAGCCGGACTGTCAGTTTGGCGCTTCCGCCCAGGCCGGTCAACCGCCGGATTCGAGCGTCGAGGTCGCGTGCTTGTCTTGCGCCAGGCGTTCCGCAAGCTGCGTCATGGCTGCCTGCAGCGCCGGCTTGAGCGTGTAGGGCGGATTGATCAGGAACATGCCGCTGGCCGGCAGGCCGGGGCGCTTGGTATCGCCGGCCTCGTCGGTGATGATCTTGCTCGACTTGACGGTGAGCGTGGCGTGCAGCCAGCTCTTGCCGGCGCGGTTGGCCAGGGTCTTGAGCTTGCGCGGGAGATCATGCGCCTCGGGCCGCGGAATGATCGGGTACCAGACGGCATAGGTGCCGGTGGCGAAGCGTTTGAGGTTCTCGTTGACCATCTCGGCCACGCGGGCGTAGTCGCTCTTGATTTCGTAGCTCGGGTCGCACAGCAGGAAGGCGCGCCGGCTGGGCGGCGGCAGGAATTTGCGCACGCCCTCGAACCCGTCTTCGCGGAAGGTGGCGATCTGCCGGCCGGCCTCGAGTTGCGCCACGTTGGCCGACAGCGTCTTGGCGTCGGTGGGGTGCAGTTCGAACAGCTTCAGCCGATCGTGCTCGCGCAGCAGCCGCTGCATGATGAACGGAGAGCCGGGGTAAACCTTGCGGCCGCCGGGCGCATTGAAGCTGGCCACCATGTCGAGGTAGTCCTGCAATGCGGGGGCGGGGGCGGGCGTGTCCTTGGGTGCGTTCAGCAGGCGCAGCACGCCGTTGGCGGCTTCGCCGCTGGTCTCGGCATAGTCGCCGTCCAGCCGGTACAGGCCGGCTCCGGCATGGGTGTCGAGCACCGCCAGCGCGGCGTCCTTTTCGGTGAGGTGCTTGAGGGCGGCAATCACGACCATGTGTTTGAGCACATCGGCATGGTTGCCCGCATGGAAGGCGTGGCGGTAACTGAACATGCCCCGATGGTAACGGGCCGGACCGCGCAAGCCTAGCGGCGACCATCCAAATGCTTGCCTCTGAGCCCCGAGACTTTGTATAATGCGAGGTTCCGCAGCGATCGGCTGGCCCCGCGGCGAAACATGACACCTGCTCCGGCAGGGGTCGAACTCCCACCTAAGAGATTCCCTTCAGAGGAACACCGACCGTGGAAAAGGGCTGCCAGGACGCCAATCCCTATAGATTGACCAAACCACTTCTTTCAAAGAGAAACTCATGACCAAGACCTTCAGCGCCAAACCCGCTGACGTGGTGCACGAGTGGTTTGTGATTGACGCGACCGACAAGGTCCTCGGACGAGTAGCCAGCGAAGTTGCTCTCCGTTTGCGCGGCAAACACAAGGCCATTTACACGCCTCACGTCGA
>JAQGNA010000274.1 GCA_028292075.1 Rhodoferax sp.
GGTGGCGGCCTCGCGGGCCAGGCGGTTCATCTCCTGCTGGTAGGCCAGGCGCGCCGCCTTGCGTTCGTCTTCGGAGGCGGCCGAGGTGCTGTCCTTGTTGCGCTGCGCCATCTCCAGCACCAGCGATTCGAGCGGGCGCTGAGTGATGGTCATGGCGTCGATCTGCTGCTGCACCGCCTGCGGCAACACCGTGGCATGCGGCGCGAGCTGGCCGGCCAGATAGCCATCGGCGCCCTCCGCCTCCGCGGCGGCGACGCTGCTGCGGCTAGCCCCCCAGCTCAGGCGGTTGGCCAGCGCATAGGCCTGGGCCGTGCCCAGGCCGCCGGCGGGCGGCGCCACCGCAGCGACGGGCACGTTCGAGGTGGGCCGCGGGGATGGAGCGGTAGCGCAACCAGCCAGCAGCGTGGCGGTGAAACAGGCGATGACATGGGCCGTGAAACGGCTGCTGACATGCGCGGCCGCACACAGGTTGCCGGCATGGGCTGGCCGTGCCAGGGTGACGGTGAGGGTGAGGGCGGGCCGCGGTGTGGCGGGTTGGCGCATCGGCATGGCGAAGACCTCCGGACGGAGGTTTTGCAACGGTTGCACCGGCCGGCCGGATGACCGTCTTTACATGCCTTGCGCGGCCTCTGGGGCTGCCATTCTGCCTCAGCGCTGGGCGCGCTCGTATTGCGGATGGATGAACACCGCGGCGTCCGACCGCGGCAGGGCCGCCCGCCCGCGGATGGTGTCGGCGATCTTTTCCGCCATCATGATGGTCGGCGCATTCAGGTTGCCGCTCACCACATCGGGCATGAGCGAGGCGTCGACCACGCGCAGTTGCCGGACGCCGTGCACCCGGCCCTGCCCGTCGGTCACGGCCATGGGGTCGTCGCCCATGCGGCAGGTGCACGACGGGTGGTAGGCGCTTTCGGCCTTCTGGCGGATGTAGGCGTCGATTTCGGGGTCGGTTCGCACCGATGCGCCGGGTGCGAGTTCTTCCTCGCGGAAAGGCTCGAACGCGCGCTGCGCGAAGATTTCGCGCGTCAGGCGCACGCCGGCCCGCATTTCCTTGCGGTCCTGCTCGGTGGCCATGTAGTTGAACTGGATCTCGGGCGCATCGGCCGCACTCGCCGTGCGCAGGCGCACGTGGCCACGGCTGGTCGGCCGCATCGGCCCCACATGCGCCTGAAAGCCGTGGCGCGTCGATGGGTTCTTGCCGTCGTAGCTGATCGCCATCGGCAGAAAATGGTACTGCAGGTCGGGATGCCGCACGCCGGCCTGGCTGCGGATGAAACCGCCGGCCTCGAAGTGGTTGGTGGCACCCAGGCCGGTGCCGAACAGCAACCATTCGGCGCCGATCTGCAGCTTGGACAACGGGTTCATCGCGCCGTACAGGGTGATGGGCAGCTTGCAGGCGTACTGCACATAGGTTTCCAGATGGTCCTGCAGGTTCTCGCCCACGCCGGGCAGCGCCGCGACCACCCCGATGCCGAGCCGCTGCAGGGCCGCCGGGTCGCCAATGCCCGACAACTGAAGGATTTGCGGCGAATTGATGGCCCCGCCGCAGAGGATCACCTCGCGGCTGGCCGTGAAGCGGCGCAGTTGTCCCTTGTGGCTGACTTCGACGCCCCGCGCGGTCGTGCCGTCGAACAGCACCCGCGTCACCAGTGCCGAAGTCAGCACCCGCAGACCGGGCCGCTTCATCGCCGGGCGCAGGTAGGCCACGGCGGTGCTCCAGCGGCGGCCCTTGTGCACCGTCATGTCCATGGGCCCGAGCCCCTCCTGCTGGTAGCCGTTCATGTCCTCGGTGTAGGGGTAGCCAGCCTGGACGCCGGCGTCCACGAAGGCCTTGTAGAGAGGATTGCGGCCGGCCGCCGTGCTCACCTTCAGCGGACCGCTGTCGCCGCGGTAGGCGTCGCCACCCTTGGCCCGGGTCTCGGCCTTGCGGAAGTACGGCAGGCAGTCGGCATACGACCAGTCGGCCAGGCCGGGCGCCCGGGCCCAGCCGTCGTAGTCGAGCGCATGTCCGCGGATGTAGACCATGCCGTTGATCGACGATGACCCGCCCAGCACCCGGCCGCGCGGGCAGTGGATGCGCCGGCCGTCCATGAACGGCTCCGGCGCGGAGTCGTAGAACCAGTTGTAGGTGTCGTTGGCCAGCGGATAGGCGAAGGCCGAGGGCATGTGGATGAACAGGCTGCGGTCGCCAGGGCCGGCCTCGAGCAGCAGCACCCGCACCTCGGGGTCTTCGGTCAGGCGGTTGGCCAGCACGCAACCGGCCGAGCCGGCTCCGACGATCACGTAGTCGTAGTCCGAGGCGAAATCCGAGGTTGCGTCCATGGTGGCACCCGCGTTGGCGTCCTTGGGCGCGGCGCCCGGCTTGCGTGCGGCCGCCATCTAGCGGTACCCGCAGGCCACCTGGCCCAGTTCCACGTAGATGGTCTTGAGCTGGGTGTAGTGTTCCATGGCCACCATGCTGTTCTCATGTCCGATGCCGGATTCGCCGGCGCCGCCGAAGGGGATCTCGATCGGGGTGATGTTGTAGTTGTTGATCCAGCAGATCCCAGCCTTGAGGGCTGCGGCCACGCGGTGGGCACGGGCACCGTCGCGGGTGAACACGCCTGCGGCCAGGCCGAAGCGCGTGTCGTTGGCACGGCGCAGCACCTCGGCTTCGTCGTCGAACACCAGCACCGCCATGACCGGCCCGAAGATCTCTTCGCGCACGATGCGCATGGCGTCGCCGCAGTCGGTAAAGACCGTCGGCGCGACGAAGTGGCCCTGTTCGCAGCCAGGCACCAGCACCGGCACGCCGCCGCAGAGCAGGGTGGCGCCTTCGCTCAGGCCATGGTCGACATAGGCTAGCACCTTGTCGCGGTGGGCGGCCGAAATGAGCGCGCCCACCTCGGTCTCGGGTGCCATGGGGTCGCCCACCCGCAGCAGGGCGGTGCGCTCCTTCAGCCGGTCGAGGAAGCGCCCCGCCAGGCCGCGCTGCACGAACACCCGCGTGCCGTTGGTGCAGACCTCGCCCTGGGTGTAGAAGTTGGCCATCATGGCGGCGCTGACCGCCTGCTCCAGATCGGCATCGTCGAACACGATGAGCGGTGACTTGCCGCCCAGCTCCAGCGTGACGCGCTTCAGCCCTTCCGCCGCGAGCGCCATGACGCGCTTGCCGGTGGCCACCGAGCCGGTGAGCGACACCTTGGCCACGCCGGGGTGCGCGGCCAGCAGGGCACCGGTGGCGCCGCGGCCCTGGAGCACGTTGAAGACGCCATCGGGCAGGCCCGCCTCGGTGTAGATCTCGGCCAGCTTCCAGGCCGTCACCGGCGTGAGCTCCGACGGCTTGAAGATCATCGCGTTGCCCGCGGCCAGGGCCGGCGCCGATTTCCAGCAGGCGATCTGCAGCGGATAGTTCCAGGCGCCAATGCCCACGCAGACGCCCAGCGGCTCGCGCCGGGTGTAGGCGAAGGCATTCTTCAGCGGGTACTGCGCGCCGGCCAGTGTGGCGGCGGCACCGGCGAAGTACTCGATGCAGTCGGCGCCGCTCGCCACGTCGACCACGCAGGCCTCCTGCCAGGGCTTGCCGGTGTCTTGCACTTCGAGCGCGGCGAGTTCGTCGTTGCGGGCGCGCAGCAGGGCCGCGGCACGCTGCAGCACCCGTCCGCGTTCCGCGCCGGTCATGGCCGACCACACCGCGAAGCCTCGCTCTGCGGCCGCCACCGCGGCGTCGACGTCGGCGGCTTCGGCGTCGGTCACGCTGCCGATCACGGCGCCCGTGGCAGGGTTGACGTCGGTGAAGCGCTCACCGCCGCCATGCACGGCCCGGCCGTCCACGAAGCCGGGAATCAACGATGGGTGACTTGCGTGGAGGTTCATCGAAGGGGATGGTCCAGGGTTGGTGACAAGAGGCGACGCCGTGCGGTGGAGGGGGTGCGTGCAGCCGCTGGGGCGTGTGGGGCGGCCTAGCGCGGCAGCTGGCCGTGCGGGTCAATGACAAATTTCTTCGGCGCGCCGGCATCGAATTCGGTGTAGCCGCGGGGCGCCTCGTCGAGCGAGATCACCTCCACGCCCACCACGTCGGCGATGTGGATGCGGTCCCACAGGATGGCCTGCATCAGCGCACGGTTGTACTTCATGACCGGCGTCTGCCCGGTGAAGAAGCTGTGCGACTTGGCCCAGCCCAGGCCGAGCCGGATGCTCAGCGCGCCCTTTCGCGCGGCGGGGTCGGTGGCGCCCGGATCGTCGGTCACGTAGAGCCCCGGAATGCCGATGCGGCCTGCGGC
>JAQGNA010000024.1 GCA_028292075.1 Rhodoferax sp.
CGCAGGAAGGCGCCGCCGGGTTCGGTGATGCGCAGGAGTCCGACCACGGTGACTTCGCCGGTGGGCTCGGTCGCCTGGCGGGTGGCCCGCGGGGCGAGTTCGGATGGCACGAACCCGCGGTTGACCAGCACCGTGCCGGCGCTCTGGTCTGCCTGGTCTGCCTGGTCTGCCTGATCTGCCTGAGCACCCTGATCGCTCTTCCCGCGCTGCAACGGCGTCACAACCCAGAAGCCGCTGCCTTGCGTGGTGACGGCCTGCACCAGGGTTTCCCGGTCGTGCAGGAAGCGGCCGGTGAGCGTCACGCGCCGGTATTCGTCGGCGGCGGCGCTGACGTTGGCCCAGTCCGCCGGACCGGGCGCGGCCACGGGCGCCGCATGCACGCGCTGGTCCACGCGGGCGATGAGCTCGTGCTTCCAGGCACGCCGCTCGATCTGCCAGGTGCCGAGCGAAATGAAGGTGGCGAACAGCATGGCGCCAGCCAGCGCAATGACAAACGCGGCGGCCCTGGAACGGGGCCGCCGCGCGGCGGGCCGGGTTGTGGCCCCGGCGGTGTGCGGTGCGTTCTCCACGCTACGGCATGTTCTTCATCTCGTGCGGCGACATCGGCATCATGTTGGCGTTCAGGTGGTACATCACCCAGATCGACCCACTGAGCGTGATGACCACCAGCACGATGGTGAAGATGAGCGCCAGCATCGACCAGCCGGCCTCGACCTTGGTGTCCATGTGCAGGAAGTAGATCATGTGAACCACGATCTGCACCGCGGCCAGTGCCAGGATCACAAGGGCCGTGGTGCTCGGCTTCTCGAAGACCTTGCCCATCACCAGCCAGAACGGAATCACCGTGAGGATCACCGCCAGCACGAAGCCGGTCATGTAGCCCTTGAAGGTGCTGTGCGGGCCATCGTCGTGGCCGTGGCCGTGGTCATGGCCGCCGTGGCCATGGTCGCCCTGACCCTTGTCGTCGTTGTGAACAGTCATGCCATGGATCCCATGAGGTAGACGAAAGTAAAGACGCCGATCCAGACGACGTCCAGGAAGTGCCAGAACATCGACAGGCACATGAGGCGCCGGCGGTTCTCGGGGATCAGCCCACCGCGGCCTACTTGCACCATCAGCGTCACCAGCCAGATGATGCCGAAGGTGACGTGCAGCCCGTGGGTGCCGACCAGCGTGAAGAAAGCCGAAAGGAAGGCGCTGCGCTGCGGCACCGCGCCCTCGTGGATCAGGTGCGAGAACTCGTACAGCTCGAGGCTGATGAAGGCCACGCCGAAGAGCCCGGTGACGGCCAGCCAGGCCAACGTGGGCTTCACGCGGTTGCGCTGCATCTCCAGCATGGCGAAGCCGTAGGTGATGGACGAGAGCAGCAGCATCGACGTGTTGACCGCCACCAGCTTCAGGTCGAACAGGTCGGCGCCCGAGGGGCCGGCCGCATAGCTGCGACCCAGCACGGCATAGACGGCAAACAGCACGGCGAAGACCAGGCAGTCGCTCATGAGGTAGAGCCAGAACCCGAGCAGGGTGCCGTTCTCCACATGGTGCTCTTCGGGCACGTAGAAACGCAGGTTGTCGGGCGTGTCCACGCTGGCACTCACGTGCGCGTGGGCCGGGTTCATCTTGCCCGTGGGGCTCGGCAGGGTGGCGGTGGTATCAGACATGGCTGGCCAGCAGTTTGGAGCGCTCGCCCTCGATGCGGATGACCTCGTCCGCTCCGATGTGGAAATCACGCTGGTAGTTGAAGGTATGGTAGATCGCGACCACGATCAGACCGGCGAACGACAGCGCGGCGACGAGCCACATGTGCCAGATCATGGCGAAGCCGAAAGCGGTGCTCATTCCGGCCAGGATGATGCCGGCGCCGGTGTTCTTCGGCATGTGGATCGGGATGAAGCCCGACGACGGCCGCTGGTAGCCACGCTTCTTCATGTCGTAGAAGGCATCGTTGTCGTGGATCTGCGGCGTGAAAGCGAAGTTGTACGACGGCGGGGGCGACGAGGTCGACCACTCCAGCGTGCGGCCGTTCCATGGGTCGCCGGTGTGATCGCGCAGTGCTTCGCGGTTCTTCCAGGTGACATAGAACTGCATCAGCATGGCGCCGATGCCCAGCGCGATGAGCACCGCGCCGAACGCGGCAATCTGGAACCAGATCTGCAGCGAAGGATCGGTGAAGTGGCTCATGCGGCGGGTGACGCCCATGAGGCCCAGGACGTACAGCGGCGCGAAGGCGAACCAGAAGCCGAGCAGCCAGCACCAGAACGACACCTTGCCCCAGAACGGATCGAGCTTGACGCCGGTGGCCTTGGGGAACCAATAGTTGATGGCGGCGAACGCGCCGAACACCACGCCGCCGATGATCACGTTGTGGAAGTGGGCGATCAGGAACAGGCTGTTGTGCAGCACGAAGTCGGCAGGCGGCACCGCCAGCAGCACACCCGTCATGCCGCCGATCACGAAGGTGAACATGAAGCCGATGGTCCACAGCATGGGCACCTCGAAGCGGATGCGTCCGCGGTACATGGTGAACAGCCAATTGAAGATCTTGGCCCCGGTGGGGATCGAGATGATCATCGTGGTGATGCCGAAGAACGAGTTGACGCTGGCACCCGAGCCCATGGTGAAGAAGTGGTGCAGCCACACGAGGTACGACAGGATGGTGATCACCACCGTGGCATAGACCATGGACGCATAACCGAACAGGCGCTTGCTGGAGAAGGTGGAGACGATCTCGGAGAAGATGCCGAACACTGGCAACACAAGGATGTAGACCTCGGGGTGGCCCCAGATCCAGATCAGGTTGACGTACATCATGGCGTTGCCGCCGAAGTCGTTGGTGAAGAAATTGGTGCCGACGTAGCGGTCGAGGGACAGCAGGCCGAGCACGCCGGTGAGCACCGGGAAGGCGGCGACGATCAGCACGTTGGTGCAGAGCGAGGTCCACACGAACACGGGCATCTGCATCAGGCCCATGCCAGGCGCGCGCATCTTCACGATGGTGGCAATCAGGTTGATGCCCGACAGCAGCGTGCCCACCCCGGCAATCTGCAGTGACCAGATGTAGTAGTCGACCCCCACGTCGGGGCTGTAGGCCAAATTGGACAGCGGCGGATAGGCCAGCCAGCCGGTGCGCGCGAATTCGCCGACGAACAGCGAGGCCATCACCAGCACGGCGCCGGCGGTGGTCATCCAGAAGCTGAAGTTGTTAAGGAACGGAAAGGCCACGTCGCGGGCGCCGATCTGCAGCGGCACCGCAAAGTTCATGAGGCCGGTGACGAAGGGCATGGCCACGAAGAAGATCATGATCACGCCGTGTGCCGTGAAGACCTGATCGTAGTGATGCGGCGGCAGAAAGCCGAGGTTGTCGCCGAAGGCCATGGCCTGCTGGGCGCGCATCATGAGGGCGTCGGAGAAGCCTCGCAGCAGCATGATGATCCCGAGGATCATGTACATGATGCCGATCTTCTTGTGGTCGATGCTGGTGAACCACTCGCGCCAGAGGTAGCCCCATACCTTGAAGTAGGTCAGCGCGCCCACCAGCGCCATGCCGCCCAGCGCAACCGCAATGAAGGTGGCGAGCAGGATGGGTTCGTGAAAGGGGATGGCCTCCCATGAGAGGCGACCGAAGATGAGCTTCGTGAGGTCGAGTGATTCAGACATCTTCTAACTGTTCTTTGAAGGAAACGAGGGGCAGCGCGGGTCTTCGACGAAGCAATCGCTGGAAAAACTAAAGGGGCTGGCCTTCCGGATTGGCCGCGGTGCACATGGCACCGACATAGGTCTTGGGCGACAGGCCGTCCACGCCCTCCAGGCCCAGGCGGCCCTGGGTCGCGGCATCGAGCGAGGCCACGTTGAACGTGCCGGGCCGGCCCTGTCCACCGCTGGCGTCGATGGCCATCATGTCCTTCATGCACATGCGGTTGGTTTCGACGCAGCGGTTCAAAATCGCGTTGTACAGGTCGGGCGCGACCTTGGCGTAGTGCTCCACCGGGTGGTTCTCGGTGGGGCGCTCCAGCTGCAGATAGCTGGCGCGGGTGAGTTCGGTCTTGCCAGCCTTGGCATCGGCCACCCACTTGTCGAAGTCGGCATTCGCCATGCCGTGAAAGCGGAAGCGCATGCCCGAGAAACCGGCACCGCTGTAGTTGGCCGAAAAGCCTTCGTAGTTGCCAGCCTTGTTGATCACGGCGTGCAGCTTGGTTTCCATGCCGGGCATGGCGTAGATCTGGCCGGCCAGAGCGGGAATGAAGAACGAATTCATCACCGACGACGCCGTGATCTTGAAGGTGATGGGGCGGTCCACCGGCGCGGCCAACTCGTTCACGCTGGCGATGCCGAGCTCGGGGTAGACGAAGAGCCACTTCCAGTCGAGCGCGACCACCTCGACCACCAGCGGCTGCGTGCCGGCCGGAATGGCGCGCTTGGCATCGAGCCGCTCGAGGGGACGGTAAGGGTCGAGCGTGTGGGTGCTGATCCAGGTGAGCGCACCGAGCGCAATGATGATCAGCAGCGGCGCTGCCCAGATGACGAGCTCGAGCTGTGTGGAATGGTCCCAGTCGGGCGCGTAGTCGGCCTCCTTGTTGGTGTGGCGGTAGCGCCAGGCGAACAGGAAGGTGAGCGCGATCACCGGCACGATGATCAACAACATCAGCACGGTGGAATAGATGATGAGGTCGCGCTGCTGGCCCGCGACGTCACCCGAGGGTGACATCAGCACCATATTGCTGCAGCCCGACAGCACGACGGCCGCGGTCGACAGCGCCAATGCGCGGAGTTTGGAAAGATGAGGCATGCGGGACACTTTGCGGGTGGTACCTGGAGGTAAACGGAAGGACCTTGGGGCAGCGAACCTCATGGACTCTACGCGGTTAGACACCTCCTGGGCATTGGACGTTTTGTCCCATGCTGTTTTCCCAACAGATGCGTGCCGGCGGCCTGACGGCGTTAATATGGCACAACACCCGATTTACGAG
Organism: Rhodoferax sp.; assembly: GCA_028292075.1. The sequence continues at coordinate 4,965 of JAQGNA010000024.1, forward strand.
CAAGCACGATGTCCACTGCCGTCCACCCCGAGCCCAATTCCACAGAAATGGAAGACGACCTGCGCCAGGTCCATACGGATCATTCCGGCGTGGCGCCGGGCGAAATCGCCATTGGGGTGATCATCGGCCGGGCGTCCGAATACTTCGATTTCTTCGTCTATGGCATCGCTTCCGTGATGGTCTTTCCTGCGGTGTTCTTTCCGCACGAAGCGCGGCTTGA
>JAQGNA010000286.1 GCA_028292075.1 Rhodoferax sp.
CAGCGGGGCTTGCGATCTGCAGCAGTTAATGCCTTCGAGGTAGACGATGGTGCATGCGGGCCGGCATTGTCCCCTATGTGGCCGTGTTCGGACCTGTGACAGAGGTGCGCTAACGTGTTGCGCTTCACCGCTCGGCCGCTACACGGTGTACCGACAATGCCGTGCACGCCTTCCCGACGAGTGACCCGAAGTTTCGGCCTTAATGCGGCGTTAAGGATTACGATCCTACGATGATGGCCTATCACAATCGAGACAAGACATGAAGCTGAAAACCTTGCGTTCCGCCGCCTCGGCTGCCGCGTTAATGTGTGCCGCCATCGCAATCGTCCCGTTAAACGCATCCGCGTTCGATGGCTGGCACTTGGAGGACGCGACCGCGATTCCCGGCAAGGGCTCCGCCTGGGATTACGTTTCGCTGGACGCGGCCCGTGGCCACTTGTTCCTGGGCCGGCGCAGCACCGGCCTGCAGGTCTATGACATCGCCACCCACAAAGCAATCGCCATTATCGGCACCACCGCCGCGGACAGCTCGAACGGCGCCACGGTAATACCGGACCTGGACCTGGGGATTTCGTACAACGAGAACGGGACGATCACGCCGTTCAAGCTTTCGACGCTGGAGGCGCAGCCGTCCGTCAAGCTCGGGGAAGAGTTGGATTCCGTCCACTACGACCCCGCGACGCAGCGCCTGGTCGTCAACATGGCCGCAGGCAAGGACGGTACGGAACTGCTGGTATTGCAAGCGCCGTCGCTGAAGGTTCTGGGTTCGGTAAAGATCACGAGCAAGAAGCCCGAACACGCCGAAGCCGATGGTCGCGGAAATCTGTTCGTCGCTTCCCGAGACGAGAATTCCGTGTATCGCATCAACACGAAGGACATGGCCGTCACTGCCCAATGGCCCACACCGGGCTGCGCGCAAACCAACGGGCTCGCGCTGGACGCCGCCAACCATCGTATTTTTCTGGGCTGCCGGGGCAGCGCCACGGTGAAGCCATCCTTTGTCGTGATGGACGCCGACAACGGTGGCATCGTCTATACCGCGGAAATTGGCGGTGGCAACGACGACGTGGTGTTCGACGCACAACTCAAGCGCGTGTTTCTGGCCAATGGCGTCAACAGCGTGCTCAACGTGTTCGAGCAGATCGATGCCAACACCTACAAGGCAACCGAAGCCCTTGGCACGCATGCCGGCGTGCGCACCATGGCGATGGACCCGACGACGAAGAAAATCTACGCCATCACCGCCGAGGGCAGCGCCGACTACGCCAAGAAGATCACCACCAGCGTGTCGCCCTATTACGCCAACACGTTCTTCCCGGACCGGTTTTTCGTGCTCACCTACAGCAAGTAGGCCGCCTGTCGCCAAGTCGCGGTCATGGACGCCATCAGCGACGCTCCTACGCGACTCAGGTTTGAGGTGTCACGCCTTTGTGCTCCGTGATTCGACGTGTGCTCTTTTCGCCCAATAGGCATGGACTGCCATGAGGCACAGGACAAGCCAGGCGAGGGCTTCGGCAAAGGCCGCGACCACATCGCTGAAGTAACGGACACTGATCTACATGCGGGTCATTGCGACGCTGTGGGTTGACAACCAATCTGGCTGCAAGGTCGTCTGGGATCGCGTGCCAAACGTGAGCACATCGCATTCCACGGATCCGAATCTTTGCGCCAGAGGCGAACGTTCCGACGCCGTAATGTTGCAGGGCCTGGATGGACGGATCGCCGCCTTACCCGAGGCACGGCGCGCCAACGGTGTCGTCGTCGTGCTGCACCAAATGGGGAGCCATGGCCCGGCGTATTGCCTGCGTTCGCCACAAGCGTTCAAGCGCTACCTGCCGGAATGCCGCAGCAACGACCTGCAAAGTTGCAGCCGGGAAGAATTGGTCAACGGCGACGACAAAACCATTGCGCACATGGCTCACTTCCTGGCCTCCACCATAGAATGGGGAAAGCGTCAGCAGCCGCTGGATGAGCCAGCCAAGGTGTACGTGGCCGACCATGGTGTATCGCTGGGCGAAAAGAACCTCTACCTTCACGGTATGCCCTACCTTGTCGCTCCCGATGTCCAGAAACATGTGCCATGGATCACGTGGCTGTCGGAATCCTTCCCGAAGCGCAACAAGATAAGCCTGGCGTGCCTCAAGGACGAAGCCGACAAGGCAGTGTCACATGACAACTACTTCCATTCGGTGCTAAGGCTTCTGGGCGTGCAGAGCCAGGTCTACAGCGAGGCCATGGACATCGATGCGCCGTGCCCACCTGGCTCCGCTGCGGCGATGGACGCCAGCAAGGCGTCGCAGTGATAGATGCAGCACAAGGCAGCCTACCGCGTCTGAACGTGATGGGGCTCAAGTCGGCCCACGGCGGCCCATATCATCTGCAACTCGCGTCCGGTGAATGCGTGGCGCTGGTCGGCCGATCGGGCAGTGGTAAAAGCGTGCTGCTTCGCATGATTGCCGATCTCGATCCACACCAAGGCGAAGTTGCACTCGACGGGCGATTGCGGGCAAGCTGGCCCGCGCCCGCCTGGCGCGGACAGGTCGTGTACCAAGCGGCAGAGCCGGCTTGGTGGGCGTACAACGCCGCGGCGCATATCCACAGCGTTGCCTCCGAACCAGTGGCAATGATGCTGGCCCGGCTCGGCCTGGGGCCGGAACTGCTCCGGGCCGACATCACGCGTCTGTCGACCGGCGAAAGGCAACGCATGGCGCTGGTGCGCTCGCTGGCGTGCCGGCCGCGGGTGTTGCTGCTCGACGAGCCAACTGCCTCGCTGGATGGCGCTTCCACGCGGTCCGTAGAGACGCTTCTTCATGACAAGATCGGCAGCGATGGGCTGACCGTACTGATCGTTACCCATTCGCGGGAGCAGGCCGACCGCCTTGGCCACCGGGTGCTGGAAGTACGAGATGGGCAGGTGCATCCGTCATGAACGTCATTCATCTCGGATTCACCGACCTGGCCATCGCCGGCAGCCTGGTGCTGGCCAGTGCCGTCGCTTCGCTGTTGCTCAATCTGCAGGTGCACCGCCAGGTGTTATGGGCCGCCGCGCGCATGGTGATTCAACTGCTGCTTGTCGGCCTCGTGCTGCGCATCGTGTTCCGTGCCGGCTCGGCGCCGGCTACCGTGCTTATCGTGCTGCTGATGATCGGCGCGGCTGCGCGGGAGGTGGCCGTGCGCCCGGCACAGCGGCTGCGCGGTTGGGCCAACTACCGGATCGGCGGGCTGGTGGTAGGCGCATCGAGTGTCGCCACGGTGTGCCTGGCCCTGTTCACCGCGATCCAGCCGACGCCCTGGTACGACCCTCGTTATGCGATCCCGCTGATGGGCATCGTGCTCGGCACGGTTCTGAATTCGGCAAGCCTGGCGCTCGACTCGTTCTACGGCGGACTTTCTGCAGGTCGTGCCGCCATCGAGGGGCAGCTTGCCTTGGGCGCCACCATACGGGAAGCGTTCTCCGTACTCACGCGCAGCTCGATTCGGCGAGGGCTCATTCCGTTGATCAACCAGATGTCGGCGGCCGGCATCATCACGCTGCCAGGCATCATGACCGGCCAGCTGTTGGCCGGCATGGACCCACTGGACTCGGTCAAGTACCAGATACTCCTGCTGTTCCTGCTCACGGGTGCCGGGGGTATGGCGGCAGCCGGCGCGGTTTATCAGGCGGCCGGGTCAGTGACGGATGATCGCCAACGACTTCGTCTCGACCGGCTCAGGGAACGCTGACCCGGAAATGTTTTGCAGGTGGCGCGAAATAGCCCGCTGTTAAGACTGCCTTCGCGGCGCATGCTACCTGCTGTCCCGTCGATCACCATGTTCAATAACGCGATGTCCTCCCCCTACGCTCTCTATTGCGGCGGCGCATTGTCTTGGTGCGGGCCCCCGGCGGCATTGCCCGGCATTGCGTCTGGTGTGCGCAGCGTGGTTCTTTTTATCTGCGCTGCAGCCGTGCATGGCGGTCCACTTCCGTAGTCGCACCTACGGACGCTGCGAATTGGGCCGGCTCAGGAAGTTCGTCGAGGCACTTCAACGGCCAGTCATTGCACAGATGCCAGAGCGCTTGCCCCCACAGCACGAACTACAGCGCTGTCGCGAATGGCCATGGCCGCCGGCCAACCGGCTCGAATCAACCGATCCGGTCGCCCAGGGCGCCCTCATTGAAATTCGAGGATTGCTGCCAGCAGGTCGAGGCTTTGGAGCGACGCGAAATTTTCGCATCCATACTTGTCTTAGGGACCGAGAAGTCTACGCCGCTGGAAGGGGAAAGGCCCGAGAGGGACTACGCTTTCGGGCGACCTCCACCGTCGTGTCACGCGATCTGCTACTGCCACCAGCCAATTAGGACAAGCGAAGAACAAGGCACCCAGAAACGAAAAAGGGGTTAGCAGGCACTTACCTGCTAACCCCCGTCAATTCTGGTCGGTGTGAAAGGATTCGAACCTTCGACCCCTTGCACCCCATGCAAGTGCGCTACCAGGCTGCGCCACACACCGATCAAGCCTCACATTATAGCCCTGGCTCGGGGCTATCTTTCAACAGATCCCGAATTTCCATGAGTTCCGCGCGCAGCCAGAGCACTTGGGTGGTGGCCATTCCACCATGCGGCTCGGTCAGCGACTCGGTCTCTGCAAACGTGTCGTCGATCAGTTCGTCGTCCATGTCAGAGTCAATGTCAGCATCCGGGTCAGGGCCAATGTCAGGGCCCACGCCGTCCAGCATGACTTCGCCATTGCGGCGACGGTCGCGTTCGCCCTGGACGATCTCCTGAAGCTTGTTCCGCGCACCGCTGATGGTGAACCCCTGGTCGTAGAGAAGATCGCGGATGCGGCGGATCATCAGCACTTCATGGTGCTGGTAGTAGCGGCGATTGCCGCGGCGCTTCATAGGCCGCAGCTGCGTGAATTCCTGCTCCCAATACCGGAGCACATGCGGCTTCACGCCGCACAAATCGCCTACGTCGCCGATGGTGAAGTAGCGTTTGGCCGGAATCGAATGGAGCGAATTTCCCATTGAAATCAATGTTGTTTAGGCGGAACCTTTGAGGTTACCCCAAGAGGGGCGGCGCGCAAAGCACCTGCGGGCAGAGCCTACAAAAAGATG
>JAQGNA010000292.1 GCA_028292075.1 Rhodoferax sp.
CCGCTCCTGGGTCGCGTGCAGCGCGAAGCGAAGGGCCTTTTCCTTGCGGGCCAACGCGTCGGCGCGCTCACGCTGGGCCACCAGCTCCCGCTCGTACTGGTTGCGCGCCTCGGCCACGACCGCGGAAATCTCGTCGAACACGCCATCGGCACGCTGGCGCCGCACCACGTTGAGCATCATCGGCACCTTGCGGCCGTCGCGGTGCAGCAACTCGAACTTGACCTCGGCGATCGACCCCTGCATGGCCAGCAGCGGTTGCCAGTGCGTCTGGTGAAAGATGCGGCCACCCACGGTGAACAAAGCCTGCAGCCGCACCAGGCCGACCAGTTCCTCGGCGGTGCGGTCAAGGCAGGCGCAAAAGCTGCGGTTCACGCGCAGGATGGTGCCGTCGGTACGGGTGACCAGCAGGCCGCAAGGCGCGTCGTCGTACAGCGCTTCGAACGACGCCAGCCCCCGAACGTCTTGCCCCTGGGGCACGAATCAGGCCTCCGCCCAGGCCAGGAACTCGGACATGGCATCGGCCACTTCGCTTGGTGAACTGAGGTGCGGGCAATGCCCCACGTTGTCGACCAGCCGCAGCATGCTGCGCGGCAGCTTGCGGTGCAGGTACTCGCCCACGCTCACCGGGGCGATCAGGTCTTCGGTGCACTGCACGATGAGAGCCGGGGCCTTCAGGCGCTCCAGCAGGGCGCGGTGGTCCGACAGGAACGTCACCCTGGCGAACTGCGCGGCGATGGTGGGGTCGGTGCGGCAGAAGCTGTTCGCGAGCTCCTCGCCAAGCTCCGGCCGCTCAGGCGCGCCCATGATGGCCGGCGCCATGTTGCTGGCCCAGCCAAGGTAGTTGCCTTCGAGCGTTTCCAGCAGCGACTCGATGTCTTCGCGGGTGAAGCCGCCGGTATAGTCGCCGTCATTGATGTAGCAGGGCGAGGGGCCGACCATCACATGCGCGGCGATGCGGCCGGGTGCCGCCACGCCGGCGAGCAGGCCGATCATCGCGCTGACCGAATGGCCCACGAAAACCACCGGGCCGTCGCCGAATTCGGCAATGATCTCGAGCACGTCGGCGGCATAGCCGTCCAGCGACGCGTATTTTTGCGGGTCGTAGGCAGCGAGGTCCGACTGCCCGCTGCCGACCAGGTCGAAGGTGACGATGCGGTAGCGGTGCGCGAAGCGGGGCGCCATGAAGCGCCACATGTTCTGATCGCATCCGAAGCCGTGGGCGAAGACCAGCGTCGCGGGGCCAGATCCCTGCACGCGCACATTGTTCCGACGTTGAACCGACACGGGCACCTCCATTGGGCCCGGCGTCCCATACGCCGGCGTCACCTCGACCATTGTGACACGATGGACGTCTGACGGCAGAGTTGCGGTTGGAGTCAGCGCATGTTGACTGGCGCTTCGGGCTGCGGTGCAAAGTAGCGCACACGCATGCTCAAAAACGGCTTCTCGATGCATTCGAAGGTGAGCTTCGACACCAGAAACACCGGAGGCAGCAGCACGAACAACAGGTACAGCGCCACGTTGACCGAGAACCATGGCGTGGCCGCGAAAAAGCCGAACTTCGTCATCAGCGCCGCCAGCACCGTGGGGTGCAGCAGGTACATCGAAAACGTCAACTCTCCGCCACGCGAAAGCACGCGGTCCAGCATCGGCGGGATGCGCACCGGCAGCGCCTGATAGCCCAGCAACAGGGCGGCGAAAATGAAGCCTTCGACGGTGAAGCTCAGCACCGCCTCGAACCAGGGCGCATCGCGGTAGGTGGCGCAGAACACCGGCAACAGCAGCAGCGCACCGACCAGCAGCACCGGCGCCGCACGCTCCACCTGCCGCCTTCGGGCATGGTGCCATTGGGCGGCCGCCATGCCGATGAGGAACTGGTCCATGCGGCCGATGATGGAGTGGTACTCGGCCCAATAGAGGTTGCCCTTGATGCAGAAGATGCCCAGGCGAATCAGGATGAAAACCGCCAACAGCCCGGCCAGATAACGCACGCCCAGCCGCCGCATGAAGGCGACGATGAACGGGAACACCAGGTAGAACTGCAGTTCGACCGCGGTCGTCCACCACACACCCACCGGAAAGTGGCGCTGGCCGAAGCCGCTCATGGCGTCGCCGGTGTTCAGCTGAAGCAGCAGCAGGTGCAGCACGCTGGCCCCGTTGAAGTCTTCCTTGCCCACGCACAGCAGCACGAAGAACAGCACGGTCAGCAAAGGAAAAATCCGCAGGATGCGGTTGCGGACGAAGGCCCGGTAGACGATCTCGCCCCGGTTGTCGTTGACGATCGAGGTGAACAGGTAGCCCGTCAGCACCAGGAACAGGCTCACGCCCACATGGCCCTGCGGCACCACGGCGAGCCAGACCGAGGTGGTGTGGGGCAGGTGTGGTCCGTCGGCGTAGTGCCAGACGTGGCTGGCCATGACCAGCACCGCCGCGAAAAGCCGCAGGTGGTCAAGCCGCGACCAGTAGTTTTTTTCGTTGAGGGAGCGCACGGTCGGGCTTGCTCGCGGGTTCAGGCGCCGGTCACCCGGCGAACCAGCCTGAACGCGCGCATCGCAAGACGCCGGACCACGCGGCCCCGGCCCGACAGCTCGAACAACAGGCCGTGCAGCGGCGCG
>JAQGNA010000302.1 GCA_028292075.1 Rhodoferax sp.
CATCAGTGGCGGCCATATTCGACGGCACTGCACGGTTTCGTTCTGGCCGCATCTTGGGACGCCCTTCCTTCTTGATCTCAACAGGTTGCAGGCTGTCTTGATCGAGTTTGCGTCGCCAGACCACGACTTGGTTGGGATTGCGTATGTCATAGAGCGCCGCAACCTGGCGGCTCGAAAGCTGCTCGATGGGACCATGCAGAGCTGGGCAGTCCCCAAAGGCCCAAGCACATCCACGGGCTTGCAGAGCCCACTGCATCGCCTCAGTGCAAGAGCTGGCTCAGGAAGGCCCTTGTGCGGGCGTGCTCAGGATGTTCGAAGAATTTGGCCGGCGGGGCCTCTTCGACAATGGAGCCCTGGTCCATGAAGATCACCCGATTTGCGACCTGGCGCGCAAAGCCCATCTCGTGCGTCACCGACAGCATGGTCGTTCCTTCTTCGGCGAGCGCGACCATGGTGTCGAGCACCTCCTTAACCATCTCGGGGTCGAGCGCCGACGTCGGCTCATCGAACAGCATGACCTTTGGGCTCATGCACAGTGCGCGAGCAATGGCCACGCGCTGTTGCTGGCCACCGGAAAGCTGCGACGGATATTTGTTGGCCTGGTCCGGAATCTTCACCTTGGTGAGGAAGGACATTGCGACCTCCCGGGCTTCCTTAGGTGTGTGTTTTTTGCTCCATATCGGGGCCAGCGTGCAGTTCTCGAGCACGGTTAGGTGCGGGAAAAGGTTGAAGTGCTGGAACACCATGCCTACGTCACGGCGCACTGCGTCGATGCGGCGGGTGTCGTGGGTGAGCTCGATACGATTGACCACGATGTTGCCCTCCTGATGCTCTTCCAGCCGGTTGATGCAGCGCAGCAGCGTTGATTTGCCGGAGCCCGAGGGGCCGCAGATCACGATGCGTTCACCGCGCCGCACTTCCAGGTTGATGTCGCGCAGAACCTGGAAGTCGCCGTACCACTTTTGCACGTTGACCATGCGGATAACCAGCTCGGCGCCCGGTACGATGGTGTCGCTGATGGGTGTCTTTTGAACAGCATTCATGGCAGTCCTCAATCGGGTTGGGTAATCTTCAGGCCGAGTTCGTCGACCAGGCGGTGGGCGATGGCGATGCCCTCGGGGCCCATCGGCAGCCGCGGCCGGCGGGGGCCGCCGACCGGCATGCCCATGGCCGTAAGCAGCGCCTTAGTGCCGGCCACGTATTGCTGGCCGGCGACGAAATCGATCATCGGGAAATACTTAAAGGAGAGCGCACGCGCCTCCGCCAGCTTGCCGGCCATGATCAGGTCGTAGAGCCGAGCCATTTCGGCCGGCGCGCCGTTCGACGGCACGGCCGCCCAGCCCACCGCGCCTTCGACATACGACTCGAAGCCCATGATGCCGCCGAACACCTGCATGCGGCCGTCCGACAAGCGCATGATGTCGCGCACGCGGGTCACCTCGAGCGTCGACTCCTTGATGTAGCGACAGTTGTCGATCTGCGCGAGCCGCGCGACCAGCGGCGGCTTGAGGTCGACGTTAGTCACCGCCGGGTTGTTGTAGACCATGATCGGGATGCCGATGGCGTCCGAAATGCTCTTGTAGTGCTGGTAGAGCTCGTCCTCGGTGGGCGTGCAGTAGAACGGGGGCAGGACCATCACGCCGTCGGCGCCGAGCGCCTCGGCCATGCGGCTCTTGCGTGCGGCCACGCGGGTGTCCTCGGCGGTGGTGCCGATGATCACCGGCACGCGGCCGGCGCTGCGCTCGATCACCGTGCTGGCGACCAGCTCGATCTCGTCATCGGTCATCGACAGGAATTCGCCGGTCGAGCCCAAGGGGATCAGCCCGTGGATGCCCGAGGCGATCTGCCATTCGACATAACGCTCGAGCGCCGGCACATCGACGGCGCCCTCGGCGTCGAAGGGCGTAACCATGATGGTGTAGGTGCCGCGAAAATCTTTCATGTCTGTGGTGCCAGGTATCTTCTGTGATCAGCGGATGTTGTCGAGCAGGCCGGCGGCGATCAGCGCGGCGCGGATACGCAGCGTCTCATCGTCGTAGACCGGCAGCAGCGGCAGCCGTGGGGCTGGATGCGACAGGCGGCCGAGCAGGTGCAGCGCCGTCTTCATGCGGTTGTGAACGTCGAGAGTCGGCGCGCGGTAGAACACGCGGCACAGGGGCACGAGCCGGTCGTTCACGGCACGTGCGGCATCGAGCTTTCCGGCGGCGACGGCCGCGTGCAGTTCTACCAGCAGCGGCGCCACCACGCTGCCGATGCCCGACAGGATGCCGTCCGCACCGTAGGCCAACGAAGCGAAGAGCCAGCTGTTGTTGCTCGCGAGCATGGCCACGGGACGATCCAGCCGGCGAATGGCGCGCAGGTTGTCCTCGAAGAGCTCGGGCACGTCGCTGCCTTCCTTGATCGCGGCAATCTGCGGCACCTCATTGCACAGCCGAACCAGCATCTCTGTCGAGAAGGCCTGGTTCGATGCGCGCGACAGCTGAAACAGCACAGTGGGAAGCGGCGCCGCATTGGCCACCTGCCGGACGTAGCGCAGGATCATCTCCGGCCGCAGCGCAGCGCCGCCTCCAAACATCGCCGGCGGGAAAAGCAGCAGCGCCGAAGCGCCCGCCTCGGCCGCATCGGCGGCCAGCGCGCAGGCATCGCGCGGGTCTTCAGCGACCACGCCAGCCACCACGGGCACCGCGCCTGCGGCCTGCACGGCGATGCGGACCACCTGCGCACGCTCCGCGCGGTTCAGTGAAGACGTCTCGCCCGCATGGCCGTTGACCACAACGGCGCGCACACCCGGCGTGGAAGCGACCTCCGCCACATGCCTGGCAAGCTCCGCGTCGTCGATGTTGCCATCTGGTCCAAAGGGGGTGAGCGTGGCAGGCCAGATGCCGCCCACGCCGGAAACGGGGAATGTCATGGGACTCCATCAGATACAAGCCGCAATTATGCAACACCACTTCAATCGATTGCAATAGACGCGCATGTTCATCGAACATTTTCCACCAGGTATTGACTTTTAGCTGGGAGGCCCGCTACATTTTCGCTATGCAATCGATTGCAATACACTTCAAAACAAAGGCCCAACCGTGACG
>JAQGNA010000319.1 GCA_028292075.1 Rhodoferax sp.
GGCGTACGAGGCAGTGTTGAAGGCCCGGCCGGACGACACCGTGGTCATGAACAACCTGGCCAATGTGCTTCTCCGCCTGCAAGACCCCGCCGCCGTCTCCGTGGCAGAGCAGGTGGTCGCCAAAGACAACACCAACGCGAATGCGCTGGACACGCTGGGTTGGGCCTTGTTCAAGTCGGGCCAGGCGAACGTTGCCGACCGCGCGCTGCAACTGTTGCGTGACGCCCGCCTGCGCGAACCCGGCAATCCTGAAATCAGATACCACCTGGCGGCTGTGTTGGCCGCTGGCGGGCGCCGCACCGAGGCACAAGAGGAAGTGCAGGCTGCGTTGGTGGGCGGACGGAGCTTCGAAAGCCTGGCGGAGGCGGAAACGCTGCTCAAGACGCTCCGGTGAACCCCTGATATGCCATGTCGGCAATATTTACAAAGCGTGAGACGAATTGTAGACAATCGTCGAAAGATCTTTGTTTCGTAAGCAAATTGAATGGATGGCACAGATCTGGCTTACTCGGCTGTAGTAAACACGCTTTCACCCTTCAAGTCATTACAGGAAATAAAAAAATGAGAAAATTTCAAGTGTCGCGATTGCTCAGGGTCGCCGCAGCCTGCGCGGTTCTCGGTGCAGCTTCCACCGGCTGGGCCGCCACCACCTGGAGCCTTGAAACCAACTGTGCGTCCTCCATCGGCACCGGCACCGCCAGCTGCGGCACGGTTGCAGGCACGACGATCACCGCGACTGCTTACTCCACCGCAAATAGTGCTACCACCGCGGGCAGCACGTTCGCCGCCGCTGCAGCGGAAAGCTTTGGAACGAGCTGGGGCCTGGGCGTCACCAACGGCTTTGAAACCGGCGTGGCGCCAAACCATGCCATCGACAATTCCGCTGGTACCGACCTGATTGCGCTGAACTTCGGCACTGCCGTCAACCTCAGCGCAATCACCCTCGGCTATTACTCCGGCGACTCTGACATCACCGTACTCGCCTACACCGGCACGGGCGCCCCGGCCATCGCTGGCAAGACGCTGAGCTCGTTCACCGCCAGCAATGGCTGGACGTCCGTGAACAGCTACGGCTCCACCACGACAGCTGCTTCGGGCGAGATCTTCACCGACAAGACCGTCACCTTGAGCGACGCCAACACCTATTCCAGCTGGTGGCTGATCAGCGCATACAACAGCGGCTATGGCGCTGGCTCTGGCTCGATCGACACCGTTGCGGATTACGTCAAGGTGATGGCCGTCGCTGGTTCCGTGAAACCGACCCCCTCCAAGGTGCCAGAGCCAAGCTCGCTGGCCCTGATGGGCGCGGCCTTTTGCGCCATCGTGGGCGCGCGCCGCCGCGTGAAGTCCAAGCAGGCCTGATCGGCTGCCGGGTTCATGCCGTTACCGCGGTTGGCGGTACCGGCAGTCCATACAAGACCCCCGCTCCTCCTCGAGCGGGGGTCTTTCGTTTGCGGAGCTGGGTCTGTAAGACATGGAAGTGCTGCTGGCCAGGTCCTGTGCAGCCGCGAAAAGGAGTGGCGTTGCACGACCTGCCACCTTGAATCGGGCGCTGCCAAGGATGATGCCCAGTGAGAAATCTGGCCCAAAGGCGAGATGACGCAGACGACCATTGGTGTGATGTCGCTGATGGCGGCTCAATCAGTAAACCCGATCCGTCGACGGGAAATCGTTTCAAATAGCCTTGCTTTGCCGAAGCTTGGCGATGTCGCCGTCGCTCAGTCCAAGTTCATTCAACACCTCGTCGGTGTGCTGTCCCAGCGCCGGCGGTGCGTTGCGCAGAACCGGCGCGCTCTCGCTCAGGCGAATGGGGCTGGCCACGCCGGCGATGCTGGTGATGCCGTCGCCGGCATCACGCTGCTGTTCGATCTTCAGGCCACGGGCCTGCACTTGCGGGTCGGCGAAGGCCTGGGCCAGGTTGTTGATCGGACCGCAGGGCACTGCCTTGTCTTCAAACAGCGCCACCCATTCCGCCGTGGAACGTGTGCGGGTGACCGCTTCCATCGCAGGAATCAGTACCGTCCGGTGAACCACCCGTTGCGTGTTCGTGGCAAAGCGCGGGTCAGTCGCCCATTCCGGCTGCCCCACCGCCTGGCAGAAGCGGGCAAACTGGCCGTCGTTGCCGATGGCAAGCAGCATGGCGCCGTCGGCGGTCGGGAAGTCCTGGTAAGGGGCGAGGCTGGGGTGACTGTTGCCCTGACGCTTCGGAATGCCGCCGGTGTTCAGGAACCCAGCTGCCTGGTTCGCGAGAATGGCCATGCCGACGTCCAGCAGCGCCATGTCCACGTGTTGCCCCAGCCCGGTCTGATGCCGCAATTGCAGCGCGGCCAGGATCGCGGTGGACGCGTAGACGCCGGTGAACAGATCGGTGAGCGCCACGCCCACGCGCACGCCGCCTCCGCCCGGCTCGTCGTCGGCCCGGCCGGTGATGCTCATCATGCCGGTGGAGGCCTGGATCAGCAGGTCGTAGCCGGCGCGTTCGGCGTAGGGTCCGTCCTGGCCGAAGCCGGTGATGGAGCAATAGATCAGTCGCGGGTTGATGGCTTTCAGGCTCTCGTAGTCGAGACCATAGTGCTTCAGCCCGCCGACCTTGAAGTTCTCCACCAGGATGTCGCTCTGCAACGCCAACTTGCGGATCAGCGACTGGCCCTCGGGCTTGGCCATGTCGATCGTCACCGAGCGTTTGTTGCGGTTGCAGGCCGTGAAGTAGGTGGCCTGGTCCGTGTCGTTCCCCTCGGCATCCTTGAGGAACGGCGGACCCCAATGGCGCGTGTCGTCGCCACTCACCGGCCGTTCGACCTTGACGACGTCGGCACCCAGGTCGGCCAGGATCTGGGTGCACCACGGGCCGGCGAGCACGCGCGAGAGGTCGAGAACCTTGAGGCCAGCAAGCGCGCCGAGAGGAAGATGAGTCGTCATGAAGCAGTCCGTTCTGATTTTGAAGCGCCGCAGTCCCGCACCCTCACCGCTTGAAAAAGCGGTGAGTGACTGAACACCGCGGAACCGGCTCCGGCAGGCCGCAGAGGTCGCTCCCTGCAGGGTTGGGCGGCGACGGCAGTGCGCAAGCTGGGGAGACCTAGAACGCCGCCAGCCCGGTCTGCGCGCGCCCGAGGATCAGTGCGTGGATGTCGTGCGTGCCTTCGTAGGTGTTCACCACTTCGAGGTTGACCAGGTGGCGTGCCACACCGAATTCGTCGCTGATGCCGTTGCCGCCGAGCATGTCGCGCGCCAGGCGGGCGATGTCCAGCGCCTTGCCGCAGGAATTGCGCTTGATCAGCGAAGTCGTCTCGACGGCGGCCGTGCCTTCGTCCTTCATGCGGCCCAGGCGCAGGCAACCCTGCAGGCCCAGCGCGATTTCGGTCTGCATGTCGGCCAGCTTCTTCTGGATCAACTGGTTCGCGGCCAGCGGCTTACCGAACTGCTTGCGGTCCATCGTGTACTGGCGCGCGGTGTGGCAGCAGTCTTCCGCCGCACCCAGCGCGCCCCAGGCTATGCCGTAGCGCGCGGAATTCAGGCAGGTGAACGGGCCTTTCTGGCCGCGTACGTCGGGTAAGGCATTTTCTTCCGGGCAGAACACGTCGTCGATCACGATCTCGCCCGTGATCGACGAGCGCAGGCCGACCTTGCCGTGGATGGCCGGCGCCGACAACCCTTGCCAGCCCTTTTCCAGCACGAAGCCGCGGATGTCGCCGGCATCGTCCT
>JAQGNA010000321.1 GCA_028292075.1 Rhodoferax sp.
CGCCGTCCGCCTGGGACGGCCGATACGACATGGCCCCAGGCCCGATTCCGGGCACCGACCTGCCCGTGCCGCGCGTGCCGGGCGGCTCATCGTCAGGCGCTGCCGTGTCGGTGGCCACGGGTGCCGCTTTCATCGGCCTCGGCTCAGACACCGGCGGCTCGATCCGCATCCCCGCTGCGCTGAACGGCATCGTCGGCTTCAAGAGCACGGCCCGCCTCGTGCCCACTGCGGGCGCCGTGCCGCTGTCCACCACGCTCGACACGGTTTGTGCCATGACGCGCTCGGTGCGCGACGCGATCCTGGCCCACGAAATCCTGAGCGGCAGCCGCATCGTGCGGCAGCCGCGCCCGCTTTCGAGCCTGCGGCTGGCCGTGGCCCAGACGGTGATGCTCGATGCCATGGACCACACCGTGGCCACCGCCTTCGCCCGCAGCTTGCAGCGCCTGCGCGATGCCGGGGCCACGGTGGTCGACGTACCGCTGACGGAGATCGGCGAGCTCGCGGCCATCCAGGTCACCGGCGGCTTCTCCGCGGCCGAAAGCTATGCCTGGCACCGCCGCTTCCTGAGCGCGGGCGAGGCGGTCCGCGCACGCTACGACCCGCGCGTGCTGGCGCGCATCGAGCGCGGCGGCCAGATGCGTGCCTATGAATATTTCGAACTGGTGGCGGCCCGCCGCGACTGGACCGAACGCATGGAGCGGGCGCTGCAAGGCTTCGACGCCGTGGTCTCGCCCACCGTGCCGATCGTTGCCCCGCCCATCGCCAACCTGGCCCCCAACCCCGCGCACGACGACGCCTTCTTCCGGGTCAACGGCATGCTGCTGCGCAACCCGAGCGTGGTCAACATGCTCGACGGTTGCGCCATCTCCCTGCCCTGCCACGCGCCCGGCGAGCTGCCGAGCGGCCTCATGCTGTGGCAGGCGGCGATGCATGACGAAGCCTTGTTGAACGTCGCCCTCGAAGTCGAGCCGCTGCTGTAGTTTTGTGAGGGCTGGCGCCACCTAGAATGCGCCCCACTGCGCCCGTGGGGCGATCGAACAACAAGGGTTGCATGAAGTTATCGAGTTGGCGGGCACGGACCGCAGGGGCGGCCGCATGAAGATTGCCGTCATCGGCGCCG
This sequence comes from Rhodoferax sp., assembly GCA_028292075.1. The sequence goes on from JAQGNA010000321.1 coordinate 1,121, forward strand.
GGGTGATCGGCGTCACCACCGCCTACGAGTTGGCAGCCGACGGCCATGCGGTCACCGTTTTCGAGCGCCGCAGCGCCGCCGCCGAAGAAACCAGCTTTGCCAACGCCGGCGTGATCGCCCCTGGTTATGTCACCCCCTGGGCCGCGCCGGGCATGCCGAGGAAGGTGCTGGCCAGCCTGTTCAGCCGGCACGCGCCCGTCAAGATTGCTCTGCCGCTCTCAGGTGCCGACATCGGCTGGATGTGGAAGTGGTTCCAGTCCTGCCAGCTCGACACCTACCTGGCCAATCGCGCGCGCATGCAGCGCCTGGCGTTCTACAGCCGCGAACGGCTGCACGCGCTCACCGCCCAGCTGCAACTCGAATACGACCGCAGCGACGGCTACATGGTGCTGTTGCGGGCCGAGAAAGACCGCGCCATGGTGCAGCCAGGCCTGCAGGTGCTGCGCGACGCCGGCGTGAAGTTCACCGAACTCGATGCCACGGCCACGCGGCAAATCGAGCCGGCCCTCAGCACCGACACACCGCTTCTGGGCGCCGTGCACCTTCCCGACGACGAAGTCGGCAACTGCCGACAATTCACCATGCTGCTCAAGGCCGAGGCGCAGCGCCTGGGCGTGAACTTCGAATTCAACCGCACCGTGCGCCAGATCGACACCACCGGCGGCGCCAGTGTCGCGATCGCTGGCGAGACGGCAGCACGCAGCTTCGACGCCATCGTGCTCTGCGCCGGCCTGGCCTCGGCCGCGCTGGCCCGGCCGCTCGGCGTCAGGCTGCCCATGGCGGCGGTTTACGGCTATTCCATCACCGCCAACATCCGCGAGCCGCTCAACGCGCCGCGCAGCGCGGTGATGGACGAGCGCTTCAAGGTGGCGATCTCGCGCATGGGCCAGCGCGTGCGCGTCGCCGGCAGCGCCGAAATCGGCGGCCGCCTCGACCACAAGCGCGATGCCGCCGTGCAGACGCTCTACAAGGTGCTGCACGACTGGTTTCCGGGCGCCGCCCAACTGGCCAGCGGCGTGCAGGTGTGGAAGGGTGCGCGGCCGATGCTGCCAGACGGGCCGCCCATCGTCGGCGCGTCCCCCGACGCCAGCGGCCAGCGCCGGCTCTGGCTCAACCTCGGCCACGGCTCGAGCGGTTGGGCCTTGAGCTGCGGCAGCGCCAGGGCCATCGCCGACCTGGTCGGCGGCCGCGTCCCCGAAGTCGACATGGACGGACTCGGCTTCGACCGGCTGAAGGGCTGACGGGCTGACGGGCTGAAACGCTGATCGGGCGGCGGGCCCTGGCCTGCACAATCGGGCCATGCAACGGATTGAATTCGACAAGGCCCACCCCCTGTTCGACGGCGCCGCCACCCGCCGCATCGAACAGGCGGCCCTGGCCACCCTGCCCCCCCATACCCTGATGCAACGCGCCGGCCTGGCCGTGGCCCGGCTGGCACTGGCACTGGCGCCGAACGCCCGCAGCGTCTGGATCGCCTGCGGGCCGGGGAACAACGGCGGCGATGGCCTGGAAGCGGCTCTGCATCTTCACCGATGGGGCAAGGCGGTGGTCGTCACCTGGCTCGGCGACGAACAACGAGCGCCGGCCGATGCGCTGGCCTCTCTGCAGCAGGCCCGGGCCGGAGGCGTCTCGCTGGCGGGCCAGCCACCCGCCGACCTCGGCAGCGAGGACCTGGTGATCGACGCGCTGCTCGGCATCGGCGGGGCACGTGCGCCCGATGGCGCCATGGCCGAGTGGATCTTGCGGATGAACGCGGGTAGTGCGCCGGTGCTGTCGGTCGACCTG
>JAQGNA010000351.1 GCA_028292075.1 Rhodoferax sp.
GGTGTTTTCAAAACTTGATTTCATGCGTGCGACTCGGGCTGGCAAGGGAAATTTGGCGGTTCACTCCCTCCCCTGCCGGGTGAGGGTCGGGGTGGGGGCAGGCTGTTGTTGCACCGATGACAGGCGCCATGGAGCACCGCGCCCCCATCCCGGCCTTCCCCCGGAGGGGGAAGGAGGAAGGCAGGCGTCAGGGCCTTACTTGGTCGCGGCGGCGGCGGCGATCTTCTTCATCGCGTCGGCCACGGTGACCTTGTCGTCGTTCCAGAACTGGCTGACCGCGTCCTTGATGGCACCTTCTGCCGCGGGGCTGACGGCCATGCTGTGGGCGATGGATGGCACCAGGCCGCCGCTCTTGGCGGTGTCGACGAAGTCCTTGGCCGAGGCCTTGGCGCAGTCGTCGAACTTGGCCATGTCCATGTTCAGCCGCACCGGGATCGAGCCCTTGTTGAGGTTGAAGGTTTCCTGGAATGCCGGGCTCATGATGGCCACGGCCAGGTCGTTCTGCGCCTTCTGCGCGTCGGCCGACTTGAGCTTGAACATGGCGAACGAGTCGATGTTGAAGGTGAACGCGTTGGCGGTGCCGGGCGCCGCGGCGCACAGGAAGTCCTTGCCCGGCACCTTGCCGGCGGCAATGAACTCGCCCTTGGCCCAGTCGCCCATGAACTGGAAGCCGGCCTTGCCCTGCATCACCATGGCGGTGGTCAGGTTCCAGTCGCGGCCGCTCGAGGCCGGGTCGGTGTAGCCCTTGATGCGGCGGAAGGTTTCCAGCGACTTCTTCATGGTGTCGCTGTTGATGGCCTTGGTGTCGAGCTTGACCAGCGCGTCGCTGTAGAACTTGGCGCCGCCGATGCCCAGCACCACCGATTCGAAGGTGGTGAAGTCCTGCCAATTCTGGCCGCCGTGGGCCACCGCGATCAGGCCGGCGGCCTTGATCTTGTCGGCCGCGGCGAAGAACTCGTCGTAGGTCTTGGGCATGCCGGCCACGCCGGCCTTCTTCAGCACATCGGGGTTGGCCCAGATCCAGTTCACACGGTGCACGTTGACCGGCACCGCCACGTAGTTGCCCTTGTACTTCATGGCATCGGCCACGACCTTGGGCAGCAGGCTGTCCCACTTCTCGGCGGTGGCCACGGTGTTGAGGTTGGCCAGCACGCCTTCGCTCGCCCATTCCTGGATGGCCGGCCCCTTGATCTGCGCGGCGGCCGGCGGGTTGCCGGACACGACACGGCTCTTCAGCACCGTGGCGGCGGCGTCGCCACCACCACCGGCCACCGCGAAATCTTTCCAGACGTGGCCCTTGCCCTGCATGATCTTCTTGAGTTCGGCGGCCGACTTGGCTTCGCCGCCCGAGGTCCAGTAGTGCAGGACTTCAACTTCACCGGCGTGCGCAGCGGCTGCGGACAGCACGAGGGCCACCAAAGCGGCCGATTTTGAAAGCTTCAACATCTTGTCTCCTGGGATTCGCCGGGCTCGCGGCAGGCCGCGCGGCAGGGGGTTTGGATCGGTTGCGACACCTCGTCGCGGTCGGGATTGTAATTTTTCATTAATTAATTTCGCGCAACATCAGTGCTTTCCCTTGAAAACACCAGAATTGTTGTGTTACATGCTATGTAATGCATAGCATGAGAACCTTAACGGACGGCCGATCGGCGGGTTTCTCGGCTTCAGGTGCCGAGTTGGTCGCCGTCCAGGTAGAACCACCGTCCGCCCTCGCGCACGAAGCGACTGCGCTCGTGCAGCCGCACCGCACGGCCACCCGGTTCACGCTGACGGGCGACGAATTCGACCTCTGCGTTGCGTTCGTCGACTTGCCGATGCGACCGCACCGTCAGCCCCAGCCATTTCACGCCGGGCGCGAAAGCAATGTGGTCGGGCCGGTGCGCGGGGTGCCAGGTGGCCAGCAGGTATTCGTCCGCTTCACGCACGAAGGCGCTGTAACGCGAACGCATGAGTGACTCGGCGTCGGGCGCGGGCTGGCCGGCAAAGTCGTCCAGGTAGCGTCCGCAGCAGTCGGCATGGGCCAGCGGCTTTTGGCCGCGGCCAAGGCGGCCGCACGGGCAGGCGGCGGCAGAGGGAAATGAGGGCATCGGAGGGTCGTGGGGTGGCGGACACCGATTGTAGAAATCGGCCGGCTCCGCCTCCGCGAGCCGCTCGACCGGGCCCGTATCATCCGGCCATGCTTGCCAAGTTCATGAGTTTCTTTCTGCTCGGCCTGGTGCGGTTGCTGACCGGTGCCCAGGCACGCTGGTACGGTTGCCCGCCGAAGGCCGAGCAGCGCATCTATTTCGCCAACCACCAGAGCCACGCCGATCTCGTCATGATCTGGGCCGCCCTGCCGCGCGAGTTGCGCAGCATCACCCGCCCCATCGCCGCCAAGGACTACTGGACCACCAGCCCCTTCCGTCTGTGGCTGACCACCAAGGTGTTCAACGCCATCTACGTGGACCGCAGCCGCACCAAGGACGCCGAGGGCGTGGAGCAGGACCCGCTCGAACCCCTGGTGGATGCGCTGCACAGCGGCGACTCCATCATCATCTTCCCTGAAGGCACGCGCGGGCATGCGGCCGAACCGCAGCCGTTCAAGTCGGGGTTGTACAGCCTGGCGATGAAATTTCCCAACGTGGTGCTGGTGCCGGCCTGGATCAACAACGTGCAGCGCGTCATGCCCAAGGGCGAGGTGATTCCGGTGCCGGTGCTGTGCTCCGTGACCTTCGGCGCCCCCCTGCAAGTGGGCGCCGACGAAGAACGCCGCGCCTTCCTCGACCGCGCTCGCAACGCCGTCATCGCCCTGCGAGAAGTCTGATGAAAGCCCCCATGCGCACCGCTGCCCCCCGAACGCCATCGTCACTGCCAGAGGGCGGCCGGGCGGCACTGACATGAACCGTTTCCTGCGCGGCCTGAGCGGCACGGAACAGGTGGCCGCCCTGTTCATCTTCGTCTTCGGCGTGCTGGTGCTGGTTTCGGCCACGCTGTTCATCGTGTCGCTGCGCGAGCGCGCCGACGATGCGCGCGGCGAGGCCCGCAAGCTGGAGCTGGCCGACTACACGCGGCTTTCGCGAACCACCTGGTACATGGTGGTGATCTTCTGGATCGGCTGGGCACTCGGCGAGCGCGCCGCCACGGTGCTGTTCGGGCTGGTGGCGTTCCTGGCGCTGCGCGAATTCATCACGCTCTCGCCCACCCACCGTGGCGACCATCGCAGCCTGATCCTGGCGTTCTTCGTGGTGCTGCCGGTCCAGTTCTGGCTGGTGGGCACCGAACGCTTCGACCTGTTCACGGTGTTCATCCCGGTCTACGTGTTCCTGGCCATTCCGGTGGTGAGCGCGCTGGCCGACGACCCGCACCGCTTCCTGGAGCGCAACGCCAAGCTGCAGTGGGGCATCATGGTCTGCGTGTACGGCATGAGCCATGTGCCGGCGCTGCTGCTGCTCGACTTTCCCGGTTACCGCGACAAGAGCGCCTTTCTGGTGTTCTTCCTGGTGCTCGTGGTGCAGACCTGCATGCTGGTGCAGCATCTGGCCTGGCGCAAGCTGCGCCGGCCGCCGCAGGCGCCGCACATCAGCCAAAGCTTCAACTGGCTGAGCTGGCTCATCGGCGTGGTGGCGGGCAGCCTGCTGGGCGGCCTGCTGTCGGCCATCACGCCCTTCAAGCCGGGCCATGCGGTGGTGATGGCGCTGATCGCCTGCGTCTCGGGCTCGCTCGGCCATCTGGTCATGAAGGCGCTCAAGCGCGACCGCGGCATCACCAACTGGGGACTTCAGGGAAAATCGGTCACCGGCGCGACCGGCCTGCTCGACCGGGTCGACGCCCTGTGCTTCGCGGCACCGATCTTCTTTCACTCGGTGCGGTGGTTCTTCCACCTGTAGTCAACAGCAAGGAACCCATGCGACTCCTCGGCATCGACCCCGGCCTGCAGACCACCGGCTTCGGCGTGATCGACGTGGACGGCTCGGCGCTCACCTACGTGGCCAGCGGCACCATCAAGACCACGCACCTGGACCTGGGCGAACTGCCGGCCCGCCTGAAGGTGCTGTACGACGGCATCCGCGAAGTGACGGCGCGCTACGAGCCGGACGCGGCTTCGGTCGAGATCATCTTCGTGAACGTGAATCCGCAGTCCACGCTGCTGCTCGGACAGGCGCGCGGGGCCTGCATCACGGCGCTGGTGTCGAACGACCTGCCGGTGTCGGAATACACGGCGCTACAGATGAAGAAGGCCATCGTCGGCCACGGCCGGGCCGACAAGTCGCAGGTGCAGGAAATGGTGAAGCGGTTGCTGCGCCTGCCAGTGCTGCCGGGCAAGGACGCGGCCGACGCGCTGGGCATGGCCATCACGCATGCGCACGTGGGCCAGGCCATGGCCCGGCTGGCGCAGGCCACGCCTCTGGCGCGCAAGACCAGCGGCATGTACCGCGACGGCCGCACGCACTGAGGCGTGACAGCACGCACCGTGCATTCCGATGCGGCAGCTTCCGTCCTGCCTACCCGCCTTCCCGCTTTAACGCTTTAACGCTCTAACGCGCCTGCAGACGCAAGGCCGGCGCACCCGGTTCTCTGCGCGCCGTTGCCAACACCGCCGAAGCGCCGCCCGGCCGGTTCAGCTTGAACAGGCTCACCGCCCGCGACAGTTGCACGGCCTGGTCGGCCAGCGATGCCGAAGCGGCGGCCGACTGCTCGACCAGCGCCGCGTTCTGCTGGGTCATCTGGTCGAGTTGCTGCACCGACACGCTGATCTCGCCGATGCCCCGCCCCTGTTCGGTGGCCGACGACGCGATCTCGCTGATGATGCCGGTCACCTGGCGCACGCTCTTCACGATCTCGTCCATGGTCTGGCCGGCGTCGCTCACCAGGCGCGCGCCGCCCTGCACCCGGTCCACCGAGGCGCCGATCAAATCGCGGATTTCCTTGGCCGCCTGGGCCGAGCGTTGCGCAAGGCCACGCACTTCACTGGCCACCACCGCGAAACCACGGCCCTGCTCGCCGGCGCGGGCCGCCTCGACGGCGGCGTTCAGCGCCAGGATGTTGGTCTGGAACGCGATACCGTCGATCACGCCGATGATGTCGGCGATCTTCTTCGAGCTGGTGTTGATCTCGTCCATGGTGCGCACCACCTGCGAGACCACGCTGCCGCCGCGCTCGGCCACTTCGGCCGCCGTCGAGGCGAATGCATTGGCCTGGCGCGACGCGCTGCCGCTCTTCTCGGCGATGTCCATCAAGTCGGCCATCGATGACGCGGCCTGCTGCAGGTTGTTGGCGGTCTGCTCGGTGCGTTCGCTCAAATCCTGGTTGCCACTGGCGATCTCGCTGCTGGCGAGCGAAATGCTTTCGCCGGCGCTTTGCACTTCGCGCACCAGCCCGCGCAGCGACTCCTGCATGCGGGCCATTGACTGCACCAGCTGGCCGACCTCGTCCTGCGCGCTGGTGTCCACGTCCACCGACAGGTCGCCCTGGGCGATGCGGTCGGCCAGCGCACCGGCGCGTGCCAGCGAGCGCGAGATGGCCCGAACGCTGAACAGCGTGATCGGAATGACCACGGCCAGCGACACGGCCACGATGGCGGCCAACCACCCGGCCAGCATGGCGGTGCGGTCTTCAAGCCCCTGCTGCGACGCCTGCATCGCGCTGCGTGACGCGGCCACCAATTCGGACAGCGTCTTGTCGGCGTTCTCCATGTGCGTCCTGACGCGGTCGGCATAGGCACCGGCCACGGCGCCGTCGATCTGCGCGCGCTCGATCTGCTCCAGCACCGGCGCGATGCCGTCCTGGTATTGCTTCAGCAGCGCGATGGTGGTGTCCACCCCCTTTACATAGGCCGGATCGTCCGCCTGGGCCTTGCGCAAACCGGCCAGGCCGGTGCGCAGCGCAGCGACCGACTTCGCCCAGGATTCACGCAGCGCCGCCACTTCCACCGCGTTGTTGGCGCTGATGATGATGTCCTTCTCGATGCGCCGCACCTGGCCGAGGGTGGTGCGCAGGTCGCCCACGTCGGTGAGCACCGGAACGCGCACCGTGAGCAGCTCTCTCATGGTGCCGCGGGTGTGGTCGAGCGCCAGGTAGCCGGTGGCGCCAATCACCACAAGGGCGAGCAGCGAGAACACCATGCTGAAGTAGAGCCGGGCGCGAATGGAGAGGCGGGACAGGAACGGCATCGTGATTCCAAGAAGAAGTAACAGTTTGAAAGTCTAAGCAACTTCCATTCCCCTGCTCCTTGCTTATCGGCACGGATTCCACATTCCGTACAGATAAAAGCGAAACTGACGCTGTATTTGCGCGGCTTATGCGCAGAGCCCTGTGGCTAGCGGTGCGAAATGCTGAGCCGCCGTTCAAGCCAGCTGCTGTAGGAGGCCAGCAGCAGGCAGCCACCGAAATAGATGGCCGCGACGAACAGATAGCCTTCGACGAAGAAGATGCGCCACTGCGGGTCGCCCAGTGCCAGCTTCAGCGAACCGGTGAGGTCGTACATGCTCACCACCGTGACCAGCGAGGTGTCCATGAAGGTGCTGAGCAGGCTGTTGACGAAGGCCGGCACCACCGCCACCATCGCCTGCGGCAGCACGATGAGGCGGTGCACGGCCCAATAGCCCAGGCCAAGCGATGCCGCCGCCTGAAACTGCCCACGCGGCACCGTCTGCAAACCGCCGCGCACCGTTTCCGCCACGTAGGCTGCCTGAAACAGCGTGATGCCCAGGGCGATGCGCGTGAAGGCATCAAGCCGCCAGCCCGGCGGTAGCAGCAACGGCAGCACGAAGGTGGCGAAGAACAGCACGGTGATCAGCGGCACGCCGCGCACCAGTTCGATGTAGAGCACGCAGAAGCCGCGCACCGCCGGCATGGTCGACCGCCGCCCCAGTGCCAGCAGGATCCCGACCGGCACGCAGGCCGTCATGCCGATGACGGTCAGAATCACCGTGAGAGGCAGTCCGCCCCAGCGCTCGGGCTCGACCACCGAAAGGCCGGCCACGCCGCCCCCCAGCAGCATGAAGAAAGCCGCCAGGCCTGCCAGCCAGCCCAGGCTCAGACCCCAGGCGCCCCGCCGCGTCCAGAGTCGGGGCCATGCGGTCAGCCCCACCATCGCGAGCACAAGCAAGGTGGCGAGCAGCGGACGCCACTGCGCTTCGTACGGATAGCGGCCGAACAGGATGAGGCGGTATTTCTCCGCGACGAAACCCCAGCAGGCGCCCTGCCCCTGCGCGGCGCGGCAGGCGTCGAAATCGGGGCGGAACACCGCATGCACCAGCGCCCACTGGCCCACCCCGTAAGCGGCGAAGGCAAGCAGCAAAAGCCCCAGCAGCGAGATCGCGCTGCCCACTGGCCCGGGGAACAATGCCGCCCGCGCGCGCGCGGCCAGGGATGAAGGGCGCGGGGCAACGGGGAAGGGAGACGTCGGCATGCGGGTGCGGTGGTCCGTGGTCTGTGAAATTGCGGCTGGTGACGTGGTGACGTGGTGACGTGGTGACGTGGTGGCGGCGTGGCGGTGGCGAATCGGTGGCGAATCGTTGGTGACTGGCGGGCAGACGCACGCTCAGCGCGGCGCGCGCGTCACCCTGGCGTTCAACGCATTCATGACGAGCGACACGACCAGGTTGATGGCGAGGTACACCGTCATGATGATGACGATGCATTCGAGCGCCTGGCCGTTCTGGTTGATGGCGGTGTTGGCAATGGAGACGATGTCCGGGTAGCCGATGACCACCGCGAGCGACGAGTTCTTGATCAGGTTCATGTACTGGCTCGCCAGCGGCGGAATCGCCAGCCGCAGCGCCTGCGGGAACACCACCGTGCCGATCATCTGCGAACGCGTCATGCCCAGCGCCAGGCCGGCATGCCACTGGCCTACCGGCACCGCCTGGGCTCCGGCACGCACGATCTCGGCGATGGCGCCCGAAGTGAAGAACGACAGGCCGATCCACAGCGCGATGAACTCGGGCGACAGGGCCGCACCGCCGACGATGGAGAGCCCGTCCACCTCGGGCGAAGACCAGCCGCCGATGACGCCCGCACCCACCCAGGCCACCGCCATGCCCAGCGCCAGGGCGGCAACCGCGGCGATGCACTGCGCCATGAGGGAACGGCTCTGGTCGCCGCCACGCCCTGGCCAGGCGATGGCGGCCCAGGCCGCCACGGCGCCCAGGCCGAGTCCAGACAGCACGGCCGCGTCCAGATGCACCGGCGCGGCCAGTTGCAGGCCCTGCTTGGAGAACAGCGCGCCGCTGCCCAGGTGCCACGGCTCGGTGGCATCGGGAAACCATTCGGTGAAAACCAGGTAGAGCGCCAGCAGCTGGATCAGCAGCGGGATGTTGCGCGACAGCTGCACCCACAGCCCGGCGAAGCCGCGCACCATCGGATGGTGCGACAGGCGCGCCAGCCCGATGGTCACTCCGCACACCGTGGCCAACAGCACCGCCGCAAGCGCGACCCGCAGCGTGTTCAGCACGCCGGCCATGAACGCGGCCAGGTAGCTGTCGGCCGAGTCGAACGCCATCACGCTTTCGCCGATGTTGAACCCCGCCGGCGCGAACAGGAAGTCGAACCCCGCCCGAATCTGCCGCGCCTTCAGATTGCTCGACACATTGACCGCCAGCCAGGCCAGCAAACCCACCAGCACCAGCACGAACGCGCCCTGCACCAGCAGGCTGGTGCGCCGGCGCACCCGCTCGCGCGCCAGGTAGGCCGCGTCGCCTGCGGCTTCAGGTGGGGGGGTGGACACGGGGATCTCCAAGGGGTTCAAAGGGGTGGCTCACGCCGACGTACCAACCAACGGGAAAACATTGGACACCTTAGTTGCGACCGGGTCGGTGCAGTGTTGCCGCGCTTATTCACAGTGTGTGGAAGTGAGACAGCATGGTCAGGGTCATCAACTGCTGCGCGGCGGCCAAAGCGCGCTCGTGCCCAGAGGCACGGAGAAATCGTAGCGAGCGGCCCGAGGTCGCGCCGAGGACCGGAGCCGTACTCATGTACGGCGAGGACCACAGGTGCGAGATCGGGCCGCGCAGTAGATTTCTCAGCGGATGGGCATGGCGTAGATTAGGCCGCCCTGGGTCCACGGCTTGTTGACGCCGCGCGGCAGACCGAGCGGCGTCTTCTCGCCCATGTTCCGCTCGAAGCTTTCGCCGTAGTTGCCCACGGCGCTGACGATGCGGAAGGCCCATTCGCGGTCGAGCCCGAGCAGCTTGCCGGTGTCTTCCGAAACACCCAGGAAGCGCAGGACCGCCGGGTCCTTGCTGTCGGTCTTCATCTTGGCCGCGCTGGCCTTGGTGATGCCCAGTTCTTCCGCCTCCTGCACGGCATAGAGCGACCACTTCACGATGGCGGCCCATTCGTCGTCACCGCGGCGCA
>JAQGNA010000501.1 GCA_028292075.1 Rhodoferax sp.
CACGGCGATCAGGCCGCCGCGAGGAACTTGCGCAGGTTCGCCGCCGCCTGTGCGCGAACCTTGTTCCGCAGCATCGGCGTCCAGCCCAGCAACATGCCCGGCGCGCCCAGCGCCTGGCGTGACCAGCTCCAGAAATCGAATCGATCGCGGTGGGTGGTGATCAGCCCCTGCGGGCTGAAGGTGACCTCCGCGTCGATGCGGTTGTGCACCAGCCGGCCCGTGGCGCTGAAGCGGTAATGGGCCTCCCAGTGGGCCCGGCCCCGTTGCGCATCGGCCTGCACGTCGCGTGCCTCCAGGCGCCACACATCGCGGCCCTTTGCCGCCGTGGCGGCGCACAGCATGCGCCACATGCCCGTCACCTCACGCTCGCCCAGCAAGCTGAACACCTCGTCCTCGAACCGCACGTCCGGCGCATAGCAACGGCCCATGGCTTCCGCGTCGAGGGCGGCGAAGGCGTTGTAGAAGTCGCACAGGGTGCGTTGATTGGCGTGCATGCGTGGTGGGGTAGTTGATGGCGCGAAGGGGGTGCCGCGTGCCGCGGCGAGTTCGCACGAGGGGTACGGTCGCTCGAAAAACGACCCAATCCACCCCTTCGGATGGTCTTCCGGGCGGCGCAACAGTGCCAGAATACGCTGCCGATGTCCATGCTGGCTTTCACCACCAAGGTGTTCGCCCGGTGCACCGCAGACAACGTCGTGCCCTTCTGCCGTCGCTCGTCGTGATCCGCCCTTCGAAGTCCCAATCAGTGCAGTCCCTCAGATCCATCGATCCTGTCGTTTCCTTTCGCAACACGCACGGGGAAACCATGCGCGGCACGCTCACCAGCTACCAGAAGCGGGCGCTGGTGATGGAGGTCTACAACCCGAATTCGATCGTGCAGATCAGCGAGGTGGTGCACGACCTCACGGTGCGTGCCGGCGACAGGCACCTTTACAAGGGAAAGGCCGTCGTCGTCAGCCTGGTGAACACCGGGCTCATGACCGTGGTGTCGGTGACGCTGACAGACGAATGGAACGACGTGCTCGGCATGCAGGCGGATCCGGCGTCGTTCGCCGACCAGGCCAGCGCCTTCGTCGACGACTGGAACAACCGCTTCACCATCTGCCAGGACTACCAGGTGGCGGTCAGCGAACTTCGGGCCTACCTCGCCGACGTGGCCCGCTGGGTCGACCAGGCCGACCTGGTGACGACCCTGCCGCGTGAAGACTCGGGCCGCCTGCGCAAGGATGTCTTCATGGGTCTGGCGCAGCCGCTCATGACGCGGGCCCGCGACTACTTCGATCGCTTCGAAAGCAGCGCGCAGGCCATCGAACCCGACCTCCAGGCGGCCCACCGGGTGTTCGCGCAGGCCGCCATCCATCCGCTGATTTTGCGCGCCCCTTTCGTCTACCGCACCTTCGCCAAACCCATGGGCTACGCCGGCGACTACGAGATGGTGAACCAGATGCTGGCAGACCCGCGCGAGGGCAGCAGCACCTATTTCCAGATCGTCAACACGCTGTTCCTTCAAGCCGCGGTGGCCCGGGCACACCGCAACCGCATCGACATCCTCGACGACTACCTGGCACGTGTTCCGGCCTCGGTCAATGGCCTGGAACCGATCCATGTCCTCAATGTCGGATGTGGCCCGGCGATCGAGGTGCAACGGCTCATTGCGTCGCACCCCCAACCCGAACGCCTCTTCTTCACACTGATGGATTTCAGCGAGGAGACCCTGGCCTATACCCGGTCACGCATCGCCGAGGCCTGCGCGGAACGCGGCGTGCGGCTCGAGGTGGAATGGGTCAACGATTCGGTGCACAACCTGCTCAAACGCGCCTCCAGCGCGGCTGTCCGCCAGTTGGACGAAAAGCGCTTCGATTTCGTCTATTGCGCCGGCCTGTTCGACTATCTTTCCGACAAGGTATGCCAGCGCCTGCTGCAGTACTTCGCGGCGCGCACGCGCCCGGGCGGCACCATCCTGGCCACCAACGTGCACCGAAGCAACCCGGAACGACATACGATGGAGCACCTGCTCGAATGGCACCTGATCTACCGCGACGAGAGCGACATGCGCCGCATCGCGCCAGCGACGTGCCAGGTGCAGGACATCTATACCGACGACACCGGAGTGAACGTATTCCTCGAATTGCAAAACCACCCATCGTCCTCATCGATGGCCTCGTCAAGCCACTGAAGGTGCAGCCGCAGATCCACCAGGGCTACCAGGCCCAGCTGGCCGAGTTTCGGCTGACGTACAGCCGGGTGGGCTGCACGCTGGCCATCGTGCTGGTCCTGGGCGGCGTGGCGCTCGACCAGGCCTTCTATCCGGAACAGGCACGCATCCTCGGCATCGTGCGCCTGGTCTGCAGCGCGATGCTCGGGGTGGCGCTGGCCGCGCTGTTCAGCCGGGTGGCCGGGCACTACGTGCGCGCCATCACGATGTTCTGGCTGATGCTTCCCCAGGTGATGATCAGCTGGATGATCTACGACACGCAGGGTGCCACGTCCCCCTATGTGTTCGGGTTGAGCCTGGCGCTCTATGCGGCCGGCATCATCATGCCGATCGGCTTTTTGCAGGGCATCGCGCTGGGGGTGTTCACCTGCGCGGCCTACATCTGCGCCTGCTTCGCGCATGGCGGCGGGCAGCCCGACAACGCCTCGGTGCTGGCCGGCAATTCGCTCTTCCTGCTGTTCTCGGCCACCATCTCCGCCGGTTGCACCTGGTTCAACGAACGCGCGCGCCTGCAGCTGTTCCAACTGCAGCACGAGGTGTCCGAAAAGAACGCCGCGCTGCAGAGCACCAACCAGGCGCTGGCCGAGATCAAGGGCCACATGATGCAGCAGGAAAAGATGGCCGCGCTGGGCACGCTGGCGGCCGGGTTGCTCCACGAAGTCAACAACCCCGTGAACTACAGCCTGATGGCCCTGAACATGGCGCAGATGGACGCCGCCGTCGTTGCCAGCGCCGATCTCAAGGAAAGCCTGGCCGATGCCAAGGAAGGCATGCAGCGCGTGCAGGGCATCGTGTCCGACCTCAAGACCTTCGCCTACCAGAAGCCCGGCGACGACGCGAGCCGCATCTTCCTGTTCGAGAAAGCACTGAGATCGGCGCTGCGGCTCACCGGCTTCGAGATCAAGGGGATTGCGGTGAGCGTCGACCTGCCCATGGACACGCATGTGCGCGGCGACGAACCGGCCCTCATCGGCGTGCTGATCAACCTGCTGGGCAACGCCGCGCTGGCGCTGCACAAGGCGGCCCGCGACAAGCCCGTCATCGAGGTGCGCGCACACCGCGAAGCAGGCCGGTTGCAAGTGGCCGTGCGCGACAACGGCACCGGCATCAGCCCGGCCAACCTGGCCCGGGTGTTCGAACCTTTCTTCACCACGCGCGACGTGGGCAAGGGCCTGGGGCTGGGCCTGAGCGTCAGCTACGCCATCATCAACCGGCACGGAGGCGAGCTCCGCGTGAACAGCGAAGAAGGCGCCTGGACCGAATTCAGCTTCGACCTCAAACTGGCCACCGACCATGTCTGACCCCAACATGTACACCCCGACCAGCGGCTTCGGGCTGCTCGGCCCGAATGCCGCCATCGCCATCGACGCCACCACGGTGTTGTATGTCGATGACGAGCCACAGGCCTGCAAGTGGTTCAAGCGCATGTTCGCCGACGAGTTCCGCATCGTCACCGCCGGCGGAGTGGACGAGGCACTGCAAGCGCTGCAGCAGCCCAACCAGATCGCCGTGCTGCTGACCGACTACCGCATGCCGCTGCGCAACGGCATGGAGTTGCTCGCCGCGGCGCAGCGCGACCACCGCCATCTGGTGCGGCTGCTGGTGACCGCGTTCGCCGAAAAGGAACTTGCGATCGCCGCCATCAACGAGGGCCATGTTTTCCGCATCCTCGAGAAGCCGCTCGACGAACAGCGCACCCGCGAAGCCCTGCGCGACGCGCTGGCCCTGTACCAGCTGCGCGTGGTGGAGCGCGCGGTGCACGAGCAGCGGGTGAGCGCCATGCGTGAGACGCTGGGCTTTCTCGCGCATGAACTCAACACACCGCTGGCCACCGTGCGCGGCTACATGGACGCCCTGAAAAGCCGGCATCGGCCCTGGCCCGTGGCAGCCGTTGGCAGCGCCGTCGAAACCGGCATCGTGCGCTTCGCCGAGGGCTCGCCCGGCGAGGTGATGGCCGCCATCGAATCGGCGGAGCGCCGGGCGCTCTATTGCCAGTCGCTGGTGGCGACCTTCGTGCAGTCCGCGCGCGACGCCTACCCGGGTGCCACGCCGCAGAGCATCCAGGCCAGCCAGCTGGTCGAGGCGTTGATCGACGAATACCCCTTCGAGAACCACGAACTGGGCTGGGTCGACTACCACCTGACCTCGGACTTCAGGTTGCCGGGCCGGCGCGACCTGCTCTATCTCGTGCTGTGCACGCTCACCAAGAACGCGCTGCAAGCCCTCCGTGGCCGGCCCCAGCCGGTGCTGCGGATCGAGGTCGGACAAGAGGCCCCAGCAAAGGGCGCCGGCCGGCATTGGATCCGTCTGGCCGACAACGGGCCGGGCATCGCTCCGGAAATTCTGGACCGCCTGACGCTCGAGC
Source organism: Rhodoferax sp. (assembly GCA_028292075.1). The sequence continues at coordinate 4,581 of JAQGNA010000501.1, forward strand.
CGGTGTCGACCAAGACCCGCGTCAACGCGCGCGGCCTGTCCGAAGGCGAAGGCGGCAACGGCATGGGGCTGATGTTCTGCCGACGTGTCGTGCAGTCCATCGGCGGCGCCATCGAAATCGTTTCACCTGAAGGCCAGGGTGCCACAGTCACGCTGTACTTTCAGTCTTCCAATGTTGTTAACCGTGGTGGAAACCGAGCATGAGACCTGACAAGATTCTGTATGTCGACGACGAGCCGATGGCGCTGAAGTATTTCGAGCGCCTCGTCAATCCGATTGCGCCGGTGCTGACGGCGCTGTCGGTCGAAGAAGGCCGCGCCATCCTGCGCGAACGCGGTGACGAAATCGCCGTGCTGATCTCCGACCAGCGCATGCCCACGGCCTATGGCAACGAGCTGCTGCGGTACGCACGCGAGCACCATCCGAACATGGTGCGGATGCTGACCACGGCCTACTCCGAACTCGGCGAGGCCATCGAGGCCATCAACACCGGCGAGATCTACCGCTACATCACCAAGCCCTGGGACCTCGAGAACTTGCGCGCCGATTTGCGCAATGCGCTGGAGTTGTCCGCCTTGCGAAACGAACGCGACGCGATGCTGCGCGAAAAGCTCGC
>JAQGNA010000517.1 GCA_028292075.1 Rhodoferax sp.
CGCCGCCAGCATGGCACTGCGGGCGTCGGCCACTTCGGCATTGAAGCTCTTGTCGGGCTTGATGCGCAGGCGGCGAATCAGCGGGCCGATGGTGAACCCCTGCAGCACGAGCGTGCCCAGCACCACGGTGAAGGCACTCAGCACAATCAGGTCGCGCGCCGGAAACGCGGCAGGCAAGGCGAACGAGGTTGCAAGGGTCACCAGGCCACGCATGCCCGACCATCCCACCAGCACGCCGATGCGCCAAGACGGCGTCTGCGCATCCTTCCCTTCCAGCGAGTGTCGGAACCGGCGCACCAGGGCGCCATAGCAGAGCACCCAGGCCAGCCTGACGGCGATCACCAAAGCCAGCACCAGCCCAGCGAACCTCAAGGCCTGCCATAGCGCCGGACCGTCCAGCCCCAGCAAGATGCTGCGGGCCTGCATGCCCATGAGAAAGAACGCCAGCACATTCAGAATGAACACCGCCGCGTCCCAGATGGCATTGGAATGAATGCGGTCTCGGGCCGAGATGCGTGCGGGCGCGTCACGGGCCACCGTCATGCCGAAGACCACGATGGTCAGAATGGCAGACAGGTGCAGCCGCTCCGCGAACAGCCATGCCGCAAAGGTGGCGGTGAACTGCAGAATGATGGCAGAGCGGGTGCCGGCGAAGTGCGGAGAGATCCAGCGGTACACCCGGCCAAGCGCATAGCCGAGCAGGGCGCCGCCCGGCACGGCAATGGCCAGCGGCGGCAGCACGTGAAGCCATCGAGACATCGCTGACAACGTGTCCTGCGCACTTTCGCCGGAGGGCGCGTCGCCCATCATCCCGACCGAGGTGGCCACGCCGAAGATCAGCAGTGCCACGGCGTCGTTGAGCAAACTCTCGCCGTTGATGATCGACAGCGTGCGTCGCGGCAGCCGAAAAGGCTTCATGACGGTGGCGGCCGCGACCGCATCCGGCGGGGCGACGATGGCGCCCAACGTGATGGCGGCGGCCAGCGGCAGGCCGGCCACCGCGACACCGGCCCACGCCACGACCGCGGTGGTCAGTACGACGGCCACGACCACCAGCGACAGCAGCGGCAGCCAGTTGCTCTTCAGCTCACGGGGCGCGGTGTCGAAGGCCGAGTCGAACAGCGCGGGTGCGATGAACAGCGCAAGCGCGAGCGAAGGCTCGATGGCGACCGGCTCGATCCAGGGCAGGGCGCCAACGGCCAATCCGGCCAATGCCAGTGTGGAGGGGTAGGGCACGCCCATCCGCCGGGACACCTGCAGCAGCACGCAAGCCAGCGCCAACATCAGCAGCACATTCTCGAATTCCGCCATGTCGTGGGCCCTCGGGACGGATGGCAGGGATGGGTTGCGGGTGTCGTAGGGTGGGCACGCGCTCAGGCGGCGCAGTCTATCGCGCCAACTGTTTTGCGGCTTTTAGGTGGTGCGAAGCAGCCCGCGAAATGCCAAGGCATTGCTTCGTGACTGCGCGGTATTTTTCGTGATCGGTTAGTCTCTGCTCGGGCACCCAAGCCTTCCTTCTTCACTTCTTCACGAACCCTTCAAGGAAAAGAGACCACCCCATGGCCAAACTCGGCAGCAGCAAGAAATCGGAACTCAAGGCCCTGCGCAACGCGCCTTTGTCAACACCCAGTGACTTGTCGTCGGAAGCCACCAAGGACATCGCCGCAGCCCTGAACGGCGTGCTTGCCGATGTCTTCGCGCTCTACCTCAAGACGAAGAATTTCCACTGGCACATGAGCGGACCGCACTTTCGCGACTATCACCTGCTGCTGGACGAGCACGGTGACCAGCTCTACGCCATGACCGACCCGATCGCCGAACGCATTCGCAAGGTGGGCGGCAACACGCTGCGGTCCATCGGCCACATTGCGCGGCTCCAACGCATTCAGGACAACGACGCCGATTTCGTCGAGCCGCTGGACATGCTGGCCGAACTCCGCGAAGACAACAAGACCCTGGCCGCCCGCCTGCGCGAGGCGCACAACGTGACCGACGAACACCGTGACATCGCTTCCTCCAGCCTGTTGGAGAACTGGATCGACGAGACCGAACGGCGGACGTGGTTTCTGTTCGAATCGGGCCGGCGCGAGGTCGCCTGACGCCCGTGGTGCAAGCCTAGCCAGCGGCCCGCGCCGCTGGGGCGTTGGTCGCAGTGGAGGCGCCGGGAGCGCTGTCGGCCGTCAGCGTCATCAGGATGTCGGCGTACCAGGCGCAGTTCAACCCCAGCGACTCGTCGAGCTTGAGGTCGCGGGTGTTCATGTCCATGCGGGAAGAATGTACGCCGAGCAGCCGCCATGGCAGCTTTGGGTCGCCGGTCGGGTCGCGCATGACCACCGCCGCGCCGCTGGTGCCGCGGTGGGTGCGCGCATCGGTCAGGAAGAAACCCTGGCCTTGGAATCGCACGCCAAAGGCCGAGGAAATGACCGCGTGACGCACCACGGGCAGATGGTGCACGGCGTCATGAAACCCGAGCGGAAATCCCACCACCAGCAAGGCGGACCCCACCTCGACCTCGTCGAGCGAGCCTTGCAGATGCGACGGCCCGAAGCAGTGAAATGCCACGGGCGAGGGCAGGACACTGCGCGGAATTTCGATCGCCGCAACGTCGATCTCGCCGCCAGAGTCGCTGCCCTGGCGCCAAAGGCTCTTGCCTTCGGCATACAGCCAGAGCGAAAGCGACCAGACACCCGTCAGGTTGACGGCGTCGGTGTGCAGCTCCACCTCGATCCGGTTCGGGAAGTGCTTGGTTGGCGCGTCGATGAAGACGTGGCGGCTGGTGACCAGGAAGAGACGGTCATCGCGCTCGAAGAAGAACCCGGTGGCGCCCGTGAGCAGCTTGTCGCCTTCAAAGGTCGATACGCGGGCCGTGGTCAGCAGGACGGATTCGGTCATGCGGGCCTCCGGTTCAGTGGTGCGTTCGCTGGCAAATGCGCAATCTGATGTAAAGCTTTTTCTGCGGGAGCCTTAAGAGAAAAACGGACCATCCGGCGCTCCTGAAATGAATGGGATCACTATAGTCGTTCGGCGCCTCCGGCCGGTGGGCCAGGTCCGGACGTGACGGCTGACGGCTGCTGCATGCTCGGGATTGAGGCGGCGGTTAGCAATTCGTACTTGTCACCGTCAGGCGCTCTATAGTTCACTTAACATAATATACATCGTATGAAGTAACATAGCGTTTACCGAGATCCACGGTGGGCCGTCACCGTTGGCCCAACGCATCGACCACAGACAGGCCGCCGCCAAACGCGAGGTGAACCTGCCCGCTTCACGTCGTCTTGTCGTGGCCGACATGCTTCTTTACCTCTGTTGATCAAGCCGACCCGGGCGTCAGGCGTGCCTTGGACTATGCTCGACCGCGCAGCCCGATGGGGCATTTCATCACCGTTCCGGAGGCTTTCATGACATCCCACGCACCGTCAAAAAACGCGCACAAGACCGTGCCCGAAAAAGGGCCCGACACCACGCCCCACACCACGCCCCACAACGATGATGAATGCATCCTGGTGCTGCAGGGCGGCGGCGCCCTCGGCGC
>JAQGNA010000065.1 GCA_028292075.1 Rhodoferax sp.
ATGAGGCGAAGGATGGAACGTCCGTCCTTAAGCCCTCCACCCTCTGCCCTCTGCCCTCTGCCCTCTGCCCTCTGCCCTCTGCCCTCCAGCTTAGGCTACTGAGACACGATCGGCACCGCCTACCACACCCCCCGTTCGTGCTGAGCCCGTCGAAGCAGCTGAGCCTTTCGAAGCCTCTCCGATCCATCAGGCCGGGTACTAAATATCCCCCACCTTGTCGCTAGGAAACTTGAACGAATCCTTCAACAAATAGGACATCGGCAGCGACAGGTTGATCCCCTTCGGCGGAATCGGCTGCTGGAACCACTTGGCGTACAGGACATTGATCTCGCCGCTCAGAATGACCCGGCGCAGCTCCTGGTCCACCAGCTTCTTGAAGGCAGCGTCACCCTTGGGCAGCATGATCGCGTAGGGCTCCATCGTGAGCGGCTTGCCGATCACCTGGTAGTCCTCGGGTTTGGGAGCGTTCGCACGCAAGCCGAACAGAAGCACGTCGTCCATCGCGAAGGCGGTGGCCTTGCCGTCGGCCACCAGGGCGAAGGCCTGGCCGTGGTCCGGCGCTTCCACGATGTTCATCTTCAGCGCAAGATCGTCGTTCACACGGCGCAGCATGGTGAGCGAGGTGGTGCCCTTGGTCGAGACGACGGTCTTGGCGGCCAGCTGGTCGATGGCGTTGACCTTCGCGTCGGTGCGGGTGAGCAGCCGCGACGACGAGATGAAATGCGCGATGGTGAAGTCGACCGACTTGCGCCGCTCGGCGGTGTTGGTGGTGGAACCGCATTCGAGCACCGCCTGGCCTTCCGCAATGGCGGCAATGCGCGCCGCCGGCGTCACCAGCAGGTACTTCACTTCGAGCCGGTCGAGCCTGAGCTCGCGACGGATGGCATCGACCACTTTCAGGCACAGGTCCATCGAATAGCCGATGGGCCGCTTGTCCTGGTCGAGGTACGAGAACGGTATGGACGCGTCGCGGTGGGCCAGCGTCACGCTGCCGCTGGCGCGGATCTTCTCGAGCACATCGGCCTGGGCCGGCGCCAATGCCGACAGCCAAAGCCCCAAGGCGGCGCACAGGGCGCCACACCACCGAAGACGAAGTTGCATCAGGACGCCCAGAACGGTAAAAACATCATGTTACACGGCCTGATTCGCTCAGAAAAGTGACAAATGCGCGTTTCCCCGCGATGTCATGATTTCGCTGCGTTCAGCTGCGGATTTCGCCCTGTCCGAGCACCACGTACTTCAGCGAGGTCAGCCCTTCCAGGCCCACCGGCCCCCGGGCGTGGAACTTGTCTGTGCTGATGCCGATTTCCGCTCCCAGGCCGAACTCGAAGCCATCGGCGAAGCGGGTGCTCGCATTCACCATGACACTCGCCGAATCGACTTCGCGCAAGAATTGCTGGGCGTTCAGGTGGTCGCGGGTCAGGATGGCATCGGTGTGGTGGCTGCCGTAGCGGTTGATGTGTGCAATGGCCTCGTCCACGCCTTCCACCACCTTGATGCTGATCACGGGCGCGAGGTATTCCTCGTACCAGTCCTGTTCGGTGGCGGGCACGACCTTGGCCGCGGGCAATGCCCGGCCGATGATCTCCGCCGCGGCCGGGTCGCAGCGCATTTCAACGCCCTTGGCGGCGTACACCGCGGCAATGCGCGGCAAAAATTCGGCTGCCATGCCGCGCGCCACCAGCAGCCCCTCGGACGCATTGCAGGGGCTGTACTTCTGTGTCTTGGCGTTGTCGGCCACGGTGACGGCCATGGCAATGTCGCACGGGTCGTCGACATACACATGGCAGTTGCCGTCCAGATGCTTGATCACCGGCACCTTGGCGTCGCGGCTAATGCGCTCGATCAAGCCCTTGCCGCCCCGCGGAATGATCACGTCGACGAACTGCGGCATGGTGATGAGTTGGCCCACCACCTCGCGGTCGGTGGTCTGGACCAGCTGCACCGCATCGGCCGGCAGGCCGGCCTCGGTGAGCGCCTGCTGCACCAGCCGGGCCAGCGCCTTGTTGGAGTCGATGGCCTCCGAGCCGCCCCGCAGAATGCAGGCGTTGCCGCTCTTGATCGACAGGCTGGCGGCCTCGATGGTCACATTCGGCCGGCTCTCGAAGATCATGCCGAACACACCGATCGGCACCCGCATCTGCCCCACGCGGATGCCGCTGGGCTGCTGCTTCAGGCCGCTGATTTCGCCGATGAGGTCGGGCATGGCGGCGAGTTGCTCGCAACCCTCGGCGCAGGTCTCGAGCACCTTGGGCGTCAGCTTCAGGCGGTCGACCATCGGCTCGGCCAGCCCTGCGGCCTGTGCGCGGGCAACGTCACTGGCGTTATCGACCTGCAAGGCGTCCACATTCGCCCGGAGCAGCCCGGCGAGCGTCCGCAAGGCCTTGTTCTTGGTGGCGGCCGAGGCCTTGGCCATCAGGGCGGAGGCGACCTTGGCTTGGAGCCCCAGCGTCTGGGCGTATTCGGCAATGTTCAGGGCGTTCATGGGACTATTTTCGCTTCAAACGCGGCGGAGCAGCGGCAGCGCATCGGTGCCTCTTAACCCGCCCGGGCCGGCGCGGCCTGGGCGCCGCATTCCCGGCAGACCATCATCGCCAGACGGTGCAGGGCCTGCAAGGGGTCGGCAGGCCAGTCGGGCTGCTTCAACCCTTTCACGATGCCGTCAACCTGGTGCGCAGCCAGCAGCATGCGGGCCAGCATGGGCGGTGTGAAGCGCGGCAGCACGCGTTCAAACAGGCGCTCCTTCACGCCCCACACACGCTGCTCGCGCAGGGCCATGGGCAGCGGCCGGCCGGCCGCCATGGCATCGCGCACGCGTTTTAGGCTGCGGATGTCCTCGGCCAGCGTGTAGTGCACCAGCACCTCGGCCTCGCCCTCGGCGCGAAGGCCGTCGAGCATGCGCTGTACCCGCAGCACCTGGCCTCCAAGCACAGCCTCGGACAACTTGAAGACGTCGTAGCGGGCCACGTTCAGCACCGCGCCCTCGACCTGCGCGGCACTCAGTTCGCCAGCGGGGAACAACAGCGCCAGCTTCTGGATCTCCTGGTGCGCCGCCAGCAGGTTGCCTTCGACGCGGTCGGCGAAGAATTGCAGCGTGCGCTGGCCCTCTTCGCCAGCGGCCACGCGTTGGCCTTGGGCCTGCAGGCGCTGTGCGATCCACAGCGGCAGCGCGGCGCGCTCCACGGGCTCCACCTGCAAGCTGACGCCGTTGCCGTCCAGCGCGCCGAACCAGGCACCGCCCTTGGTCAACTTGTCGAGCTTGGGACAGATGACGATGGTCAGCGTCGCATCGTTGCCTCGCGCCAGCCGGGCCATCTCCTGCAACGCCGTGCTGCCGTCCTTGCCTGGCTTGCCGGAGGGAATGCGAACCTCCACCAGTTGTTTGTCGGCGAACAGGCTGAGCGAGCTGCCCGAGGCCAGCACCTCACCCCAGTTGAAATGCGCGCCCGACACCGTGTGCGACGTGCGCTCGGTAAATCCTTGCGCCCGGGCCGCGGCGCGGATGGCGTCCACCGCTTCCTGCACCAGCAGCGGCTCGTCGCCATGCACGGTGTAGAGCGACTGGAGGCCGCGCTGGAGATGGGCGGCGAGCTGGGCGGGGGC
>JAQGNA010000534.1 GCA_028292075.1 Rhodoferax sp.
AGGGCAGCACGCCGCGCCTTCTTTCATGGTCACGCCGGCGGTTCACCGTCGGCGGAATCGCCCTGGGTCTGCTGGGGCCGCTGGCCCATGCGCAAGACAGCCCGGTCCGCATCCTGACCGGCTTTCCCGGCGGCAGCATCGTCGACACCATGGCGCGCGGCCTGGCGGAGGCGCTGCGGGCACAGCTCGGACGTCCGGTTATCGTCGACAGCCGGCCCGGCGCTGCCGGCAGGCTGGCGGTGGAGGCCGCCAAGCAAGCCCGCCCCGACGGCGACACGCTGCTGTTGGTGCCCCAGGGCCCGATGACGCTGTTCCCGCATGTGTTCAGCGGCCTCCGCTATGACCCGGTGAAGGACTTCATTCCGCTGGCGCAGCTGGCCACCTTCGACTTCGCGCTCGGCGTGGCGCCCCCGGTGCCCGCCGCCAGCCTCGCCGAACTGAAGGCCTGGCTGATCGAGCATCCCGCCCAGGCCAGCTTCGCCTCGCCGGGCGTCGGCACGATCCCGCATTTTCTGGGTGAGCGTTATGCCGAGCGCATCGGCGTGAAGATGGTGCACGTGCCATTCAAGTCCGCGGGCGAGATGGTCGCCGCGGTGATGGGCGGCCAGGTGCCCATGGCCTTCAGCCCCATCGGCGATTTCCTCGAAGCGTTCAAGGCCGGACGCCTGAAGGTGCTGGCCACCTCGGGCAGCCGCAGGGTGGCACAGACGCCGCAGGTGCCGACCTTCGTCGAATCGGGCATCGACTTGCAGATCGGTGCCTGGCTGGGCCTGTACACGGTGGCCGGCGTGCTGGAGGCCACCGTGCAGCGGCTGGAGCGGCCCACGCTGCAGGTGATGCAGACGCCGGCCCTTCGCAGCCTGCTTGCTGCGTCGATCATGGTGCCGGCCGGCGCGAACAATTTGAACGGCGTCAGCGGCGGCGAGCTGGCGCGCCTTCAGGCCAGCGAAACACGCGCCTGGGCCGACATCGTGAAGCGGTCCGGCTTCAAACCCGAGCCCTGAAACGCCTGGCCGCGGTCATGGCCCCGTGGCTGCAGCCTGCGGCGCCGATGCCGCCAATGCAGCCAAGGCCGCCGTGACCACGCTCGCCGCGTCCACGCCGAAGAAGCTCCGAAGCGCCGCCCGCGTGTCGCTGCGGCCGAAGCCGTCGGTACCGAGCGTGAGGTAGTCACGGCCACGGGGCAGGTAGGCGCGGATGCTTTCGGGCACGGCGCGCACGTAGTCGGTGGCGGCAATGATCGGGCCGTTGCTCTCGGCCAGCTTCCGCGCGATAAAACTCGGCGCGCCGGACGGCAGCGCCCCTCTTTCATCCACGGCCACGCGTTGGCCGTCGCGCGCGAGTTCGCTCCAGCTCGTGACGCTGAACACTTCCACATCCACACCTTCATCGGCCAGCAACTGCGCGGCCTTGATGACCTCGGTGAGGATGGCGCCGGAGCCGAGCAACGTGGCTTTTTTAAGGCTTTCGGCACCCTGTCCCGCTGTTTCCCTCGACCTGTAGCTACCAAATTTGTAGCAGCCGCGAATCACGTCATCGCCTGCGCCGTCGGGCAGGCTCGGCTGGGCGTAGTTTTCGTTCATCAGCGTGACGTAGTAGAAGACATCCTGCTGCTCCACCATCATCTCGCGGATGCCGCGGTCGACGATGACGGCCATCTCGCCCGCGAAGGCCGGGTCGTAGGCCTTGCAGTTCGGAATGGTGGCAGCCCACAGGTGGCTGCTGCCGTCCTGGTGCTGCAGGCCCTCGCCACCGAGCGTGGTGCGGCCCGAGGTGGCACCCAGCAAAAAGCCGCGCGCCCGCTGGTCGGCCGCGGCCCAGATCTGATCGCCCACGCGCTGGAAGCCGAACATCGAGTAGTAGATGTAGAAGGGCAGCATGGCCAAGCCGTGCACGCTGTAGGCGGTGGCGGCGGCCGTCCAGCTGGCCAGCGCCCCGGCCTCGCTGATGCCCTCTTCAAGGATTTGCCCCTCCAGCGCCTCGCGGTAGCTCAGCACCGAGCCGATGTCCTCAGGTGCGTACTTCTGTCCCACGCTCGAATAGATGCCGACCTGCTTGAACAGATTCGCCATGCCGAAGGTGCGGGCCTCGTCGGCCACGATGGGCACGATGCGCGGGCCGAGCTCTGCGTGCTTCAGCAGGTTGCCGAGCAGGCGCACGAAGGCCATGGTGGTGCTCATCTCCTTGCCGTCGGCCGCCAGCGCGAACTGGGCATACGACGCGAGCTCGGGCACGCGCAACGCGTCACACACCGTTTCGCGCTTCGGCAGGTAGCCGCCCAGCGCCTGGCGCCTGGCATGCAGGTACTGCATCTCGGGGCTGTCCTCGGCTGGCTTGTAGAACGTGAGCGAAGTCACCTGTTCGTCGGTGAGCGGCAGGTTGAAGCGGTTGCGGAAGGCGACGAGGTCGGTCTCGTCAAACTTCTTGTGGCTGTGCGTGGTCATCTTGCCCTGGCCGGCAGAGCCCATGCCGTAGCCCTTCTTGGTGTGCGCCAGGATCACCGTGGGCTGCCCTCGGTGGCTGGCCGCGGCGGCATAGGCGGCGTGGATCTTCACGATGTCGTGGCCGCCTCGCTTCAGGCGGTCGATCTGCTCGTCGGTCATGCCCTGGGCCAGGCGCTGCAGTTCCTCGTTCTGGCCGAAGAAATGCTCGCGGTTGTAGCGGCCGTCCTTGGCGGCGAAGGTCTGCATCTGGCCGTCCACCGTCTGCGCGAAGGCCCGGGTCAGAGCCCCGGTGGTGTCACGTGCGAAGAGGCCGTCCCAGTCGGAGCCCCACACCAGCTTGACCACGTTCCACCCCGCGCCGGCAAATAGCTTTTCCAGCTCGTCGATGATGCGGCCGTTGCCGCGCACCGGTCCATCGAGCCGCTGCAGGTTGCAGTTGACGACCCACACTAGGTTGTCCAGCCCCTCGCGCGCGGCAAGGGTCAATGCGCTCATCGACTCCGGCTCGTCCATCTCGCCGTCGCCGAACACC
>JAQGNA010000552.1 GCA_028292075.1 Rhodoferax sp.
CCTGGTGGCCGTGGTCACCGACGTCGTGCGCGACGGCCGGCCGGTCATCGGCTACGGCTTCAACTCCAACGGCCGCTACGGCCAGGGCCACCTGGTGCGCGAGCGCTTCCGTCCGCGGGTGCTCGAGGCCGAGCCGCGTTCGCTGGTCGACGAGACTGGCGACAACCTCGACCCGCACCAGATCTGGAAGTGCATGATGTCCAACGAGAAACCGGGCGGCCATGGCGAGCGCTCGGTGGCGGTGGGCACCATCGACATGGCCATCTGGGACGCCACGGCCAAGATCGCCGGCGTGCCACTGCACGACATGCTGGCCCGGCGCTACGGCAACGGCGTGGCCAACCCCAAGGTGTTCGTCTACGCGGCCGGCGGCTACTACCACCCGGGCAAAGGGCTGCAGGGCCTGCGCGACGAGATGCAGAGCTACCTCGACCGCGGCTACTCGGTGGTGAAGATGAAGATCGGCGGCGCGAGCCTGGCCGAGGACATGGAACGCATCGAGTCGGTGCTGAAGATGCTGAGCCCCGGCCAGCAGCTGGCGGTGGACGCCAACGGCCGCTTCGACCTGGCCACCGCGGTGGCCTACGGCAAGGCCATGAGCGACTACCCGCTGTTCTGGTACGAGGAGGCCGGCGACCCGCTCGACTACGAACTGCAGGCCCGCCTCGGCGAGAGCTACACCCGGCCGATGGCCACCGGCGAGAACCTGTTCTCGATGCAGGACGCGCGCAACCTCATTCGCTACGGCGGCATGCACAAGGAGCGCGACTACCTGCAGTTCGACTGCGCCCTGAGCTACGGCCTGGTGGAGTACCTGCGCACGCTCGACATGCTGAAGGAACATGGCTGGTCGCCGAGCCGCTGCGTTCCGCACGGCGGGCACCAGAAGTCGCTGGCCATCGCCGCTGGTATGGGCCTGGGCGGCAACGAGTCGTACCCCGACCTGTTCCAGCCCTACGGCGGCTTTCCCGACGGTGTGAAGGTCGACAACGGGTACGTCACCCTACCTTCACTGCCGGGCATCGGCTTCGAAGGCAAGGCCGACCTGTACGCCGAGATGAAGGCCTTGGCTTCGTGATCAGGTGCACATGAACCTACTGCGCGCCCCGATCCTGCACCTGCGGTCCTCGCAGTACACCTGTACAGCGCCGGTCCTCGGCACAGCCTCGGGGCGCTCGCTACGGTTCCTGCGCACCTTGAGCGCGCAGTATTGACGAGCCCTTCGGCGCTCAGACCGCAGCGCTACGCCGGGCGTCGGCCATGCGCACGCAGAGGTTGAAGGCTTCCTGCAGGCCTTCGATCTGGGCGATGCCCTTGCCGGCGATGTCGAATGCGCTGCCGCTGGCCGACGTGGCCACGGGCACCGGCAGGCCGCCGTGCAGCGTTACGCCGTTCTCGAAGCCCATCAGCTTCATGGCGATCTGGCCCTGGTCGTGGTACATCGACACCACCGCGTCGACGTCGCCGCGGCGGGCGCCGATGAACACCGTGTCGGGGGAGAACGGGCCGCGCGCATCGAAGCCCTCGGCCTTCAGCTGGCGCACCGCCGGCTCGATGATCTCGATCTCTTCCATGCCGATCGAACCGCCGTCGCCGGCATGTGGGTTCAGGCCCGATACGGCGATGCGCGGCCTGGCGATGCCGGCCTGGCGCAGCGCGCCGTCGATGATCTTGACCGCGTCGCGCACGCCTTCGACGGTGATGAGGCGGGCCACGTCCTTGATGGGCACGTGCGAGGTCACCCGCGAAGTCCACAGCCCCTTGGTGATGTTGAACTCGCAGACGAACCCGTCCACGCCGAAGCGTTCCTGCATGTAGCGCAACTCGTCCTCCTGCGTCAGCCCACCCAGGCGCAGCGAATGTTTGTTCAACGGCGCGAAGAGCAGGGCGTCGACCTGGCCGCGCTTGACGGCATCGGTCGCCAGCTCCAGCGCCAGGTAAGAGGCGCGTCCCGAGGCCAGGTTCGACGTGCCGATCTCGGGCGCCTGCCCCTTGAGCGTGTCCTGCAGCAACACCGTCGGCCGGCCGGCCTCGAAGCGCACCTGGTCGAGGTCATGCACCACCAGCGCATCCACGGTGTGGCCAGCGATGGCCTGCCCACTCGCCAGCGCCGCCGGGTCGGCGATCAACAAGATGTCCGCCTGTTCCAGATTGGCCGGCCGCGCCAGCAGCTTGACCGCCATCTCCGGCCCGATGCCACTCGGGTCGCCCAGCAAAAGGCAAAGACGTGAGCGAGTTGAATTCATGATGAGTCCTTTGATAGATGAATGATTCGGACGGCACGCGCGGCCGTTCCGGTCTTTATTCCAGAGACACCGTGGATCTGGCTCCGCCAGGCCACTGGTGTCGCCCCCTGTAGGGGGTGGGCGGCTACACGCAGTGAGCCAACCTGGGGGGTGCTCTACTCTGCTTTGATGTTGGCCGCCTTGACCAGGCGCCCGTACTGATCGAACTCGGTGCGGTTCATCTCGCTGAACTGCTCGGTGCTCATCGGCGTGATCTCGCCGCCCAGGCCCTTGATGCGGGCCTGCCCGTCGGGCTTCTTCAGCGCCGTCTGCAGTTCGCTGCTGAGGCGGTCGACCACCGGGCGCGGCGTGCCGCCGGTGGCAAAGAGCCCGTACCATGTGGACACGTCGGCGCCCGTCACGCCCTGCTCGGCCAGGGTCGGCACGTCGGGCAATTCGGCCGAGCGGCGGGCCGAAGTCACCGCCAGAGGACGAAACTTGCCAGCACGGATCTGGCCCATGGCGGACGAGGTGCTGTCGAACATCATGTCGACCTCGCCGC
>JAQGNA010000554.1 GCA_028292075.1 Rhodoferax sp.
CCGCCGAGGCCGCGCGCCTGCTCACCTTGCAGCAGGAAACGGCCCGCCTCGACGGCGAACGGCTGGCGGCGGCGCGCGCGGCCGCCGCACGGCAGGCGGCAGCGGAACTGCAAGCCGCCCAGGAAGATGTGGCCCGGCAGCAAGCGGCGCAACGGCAGGCCGCACAGCAGCAGGCGGCGCAACAGGAGAAGACCCGGCTCGAGGCGCTACGGCAGGCGGCGGCGCTCCAGGCCCTTCAGCGCGCCGAGGCCGTCCGTCAGGAGGTTGAACAGCGTGAGGCGGCACAGCGCGCGGCAGCCGAACTCGCCACCGTCGAACGGGCCGCCGCGCAGGCGCAGGCCTTACGCGAGGCCGCGCAACAAGCCGAACAGGATGCGGCAAGGCAGGTGGCGCAACAGTCAGCGCAACAGTCAGCGCAAAAGGCCGCGCAAAAGGCCGCGCAACAGTCAGCGGAGAAGGTCGCGGAACAGGCCGCGGAACGGGCGGCGGAACAGCAAGCACAGCGCGACGCGGCCCGCCAGGAAGTGGTCCTCGCCGAAGCCGCGAGGCAGGCGGCCAGCCAGGCCGCGGCCGAGGAGAGCGCGGCGAAGGAGGCAGCAGCGCAGGAGAGCGCGGCGAAGGCCGAGGCTGCGCGCGTCGCCGCCGAACGTGAACGCGCGACCGCAGCGGCCCAGTCGGCGGCCCGCGAGGAAGCCGCGAGACAGCACGCCGCGAGGGAAGCGCAAGCGGCGCAGGACGCGGTGCGCCAGGAGGCAGGCAGGGCCGAGGCGGCCCGACAGGCGGCGAGCCAGGAGGCGGCCCGCGCCGAGGATGCGCGTGCGGACGCCGAACGCCAGGCATCGGCGCAGGAGGCTGCACAAGGGGCCGCGCGGCGAGAGGCCGATCGCGTGGAGGCCGAGCGCCAGGCAGCGGCCAGACAGGACGCCGCGGGACAGGACAACGCCCGCGCGGAGGCAGCCCGGGCCGACGCCGCCCGCCGCGAGGCCGCTGCCGCCGCGGCGGCGCAGCGCGAGGAAAGGCTTCGCGCCATCGGACGCCAGCTCAACGAAGAGGCCGATCGGCGCAAGGCCGCCGAGGCCGCCCGGGACAACCTGCCTTACGCATGGAACACGGCGCGGCGCGGTCGCATCTTCGGCCGCAGCGACGCCAACGAAGAGCTGATGCGCTATGCCGAGGCCTGGAGCCGCAAGATCGAACTCAACATGACCTTCGACACGGTCCGCGAGGCCGTGCGGCAGCCGCATGCCGACCCGGTGGTGATGGTGGCCGTGCGCAGCGACGGCTCGGTCGAGTCGGTGAATTTCGTCCGCGGAAGCGGCGTGGCCGCCATCGACGAAGCGGTGCGCAACGTGGTGCAGAGCCAGGCCAATTACCCGGCCTTCCAGCCCGCGCTGGCCCGCGACTACGACGTGGTCGAGATCCGCCGGACCTGGCACTTCGACGTGGCGATCCGCCTCTACTGATCAGGCCTCTACTGATCCGGCCTTGCGGCGGGCGCATAGCGCAGCGCCTCGATCACCAGGGCCAGCGCCGGCGCGATCTGGCGCCGGTTGGCGTAGTACAGGTGGTAGCCCGGAAAGCGCGGCCACCAGTCCTCGAGTACCGGCACCAGCCGGCCAGCCGCGACGTGTGGCGCGACGAGGTCGTGCGGCACATAGGCGAAACCCAGCCCGTCCAGCGCGGCGCGCAGCATCGGGCCGGTCTGGTTGAACACCGCCTGCCCCTCGACGCGCACGTTGAGCTTTTCGCCGTCCTTCTCGAAATCCCAGGCGTAGAGGCCGCCGTGGGTCGGCAGGCGAAGATTGATGCACCGGTGGCCGGTGAGATCGTGCGGCCTGGCCGGCAGCGGCCGGCCCGCCAGGTAGGCCGGCGAGGCCGCGACGGCCATGCGCAGGTCCGGCGCGATGCGCACGGCGATCATGTCCTTGTCGACGCGGTCCCCGAGCCGGACGCCGGCGTCGAAGCGCCCCGCGGCGATGTCGGTCAGGCCGTAGTCGACGCTGAACTCGATCTGGATGTCGGGGCAGGCCAACAGCAGCGGCAGCAGCCGGGGCCACAGCGCCGTCTCGATGGCGTGGTCGTGCGTCGTGATGCGCACCGTGCCGGCGGGCTTGTCGCGCAGCGCGCTCAGGGCGCCCAGCGCCTCCTCGATCTCCAGCAGGCGCGGGGCCAGCGTGGCGAGCAGGCGGGTGCCGGCTTCGGTGGCCGAGACGCTGCGCGTGGTGCGCGTCAGCAGGCGCACGCCGAGCCGTGCTTCGAGCGCCAGCATGGCGTGGCTCAGCGCCGAGCGCGACAGGCCCAGCTGCGCGGCCGCACGCGTGAAGCTGCGCTCGCGCGCGACGACGGCGAACGCCTGCAGGTCGTTGAGGTCTGCCTTGGCCATTGGTGAATTCTATGCACAGGGGCATGCGCATTCGCGGTCTTCTCAACCCATGTCGCGGCGCCTAAAGTTCACGGCACTTGAAAGCGGCGCCATTCCCGGCGTCGCCAGCCATCAGAAAGACAACACCATGCATCTCCAACGCCCGGGTACACAACCCTCCGCCGTCGGCTCGGCCGACTACTTCACCGGCCGCGTCCGGATCGACATGCTCAACAACCCGCCGCCACCGGCCCGCACTTCCTGCGCGAGCGTCACCTTCGAGCCCGGCGCCCGTTCTGCCTGGCACACCCATCCGCTGGGCCAGACGCTGATCGTCACCGCCGGCTGCGGCTGGACCCAGTGCGAGGGCGAGGGCATCGTCGAGATCCGTGCGGGCGACGTGATCTGGTGCCCGCCCGGCCACCGCCACTGGCACGGTGCCACGGCGACCACCAGCATGACGCACATCGCCATCCAGGAAGCGCTCGATGGCCGGAACGTCGTGTGGATGGAGCATGTCACCGAAGCCCAGTACCTGGCCGGCGCGACGGGCGCCCCGGCCCATGCCGCCTGAGCGCCACTTTGGCCAGCGGATGAGCGTGATGGCCAACCCGATCGGCCGCAGGCGGGCGCTGCTCGGCGTTGCGGCGACCCTGGCGCCGGCGTTGTCCCGCGCGTTCACCCATCAACCTGATCAACGAACGATGACAAAGCAAACACCCACCGCCCCAAGCCTCGACCTTCGACAACAGGCCATCGTCCGCATGGCGGCACTGGCCGCGGCCGGCGACATGGCCGGGTTGGGCCCCGCCATCGGGCAGGGGCTGGACGCCGGCCTCACGGTCAGCGAGGCGAAGGAGGTGCTGGTGCAGCTCTACGCCTACGCCGGTTTTCCGCGCAGCCTCAACGCGCTGGGCGAGCTGATGAAGCTGCTGCAGGCCCGCCAGCAGGCCGGCCTCCACGATGCGCCCGGGGCGGCGCCGAGCCGGCCCGCGCCGGTGGGCCAGGCCTTGCTCGAAGCCGGCACCGCCAACCAGACGCGCCTGTCGGGCTCGCCCGTCCAGGGGCCGCTGTTCGACTTCGCCCCGGCCATCGCCAACTACCTGAAGACGCATCTGTTCGGCGACATCTTCGAGCGCGACAACCTCGACTGGGCGAGCCGCGAATTGGCGACGGTCGGCATGCTGTCCGCGCTGCCCGGTGCCGAGTCGCAACTGCAGTCGCACCTCCGCATCGCCATGAACGTGGGTGTCACCGCGGACCAGTTGCACCAGCTCGCCCAGGTGCTGGACGACCATGTCGATGCCGGATTCGCCCGCCGCACGCGGGAAGCGCTGGCCCGCCAGCTGACGTTGCAGCCGGGCGGGTGAGCGGCCCGCCCCGGCGCAGCGGCGGTGCGGCTGCCTAAAGGAGGCGCGCGCTGCCCGAGACCCGGATCGAAGCGCCCTTGCCCGGCGGGATGTCCGCCCGCAGGCGCGAACGCATGCCCATGTCCTCGCCCTGCACCACGTCGATGTGGCCGGGGTGGGGCCAGCCGATGTCGCGCAGATAGCCGGCCAGGGCGGCGGTGCCGGCACCGGTGGCCGGGTCCTCGTAGACGCCGCCGAACGCGAAGGGGTTGCGCGTGTGGAACAGGGTGTTCGATTCCGCATGGGCCAGCACGACGGTGACCACGCCCAGCGACTGCATGAAACGCCGGCCGGCCGCCATCTCGTAGCGCATGGCGGCCAGGGCGGCGCGGGTGCCGAGCGCCAGCACGAGGTGGTCGGCACCGGCATGCGCCAGTGCGGGCGGTATGCGCGGGTCGAGGTCCGCCGGCGTGTAGCCGAACAGCGCCAGCGCCTCTGCCACCACCGCTTCGCTCGCCGGCGCGCTGCGGGTCGGCGGCGACTGCAGCGCGGCCGACACGGTGTTGCCGCTGCGGTGGCCTTCGACCGTGATGCGGGCCTGGTTGAGCGTCAGCGAAAACACGCCGTCACCCTGTTGCAACGCCAGCGCCGCACCCAGCGCGATGGTGGCGTGACCGCAAAAAGGCACCTCCGCTTCCGG
>JAQGNA010000573.1 GCA_028292075.1 Rhodoferax sp.
CTTGAAGGGCGCCATTGGCGTGCCGGAAGCGGTGGTCGGTCTGGCCGACATTCCGACTGGCGGCCGCGTTGGTCGCGCGTTGGAAGAGGTGGGCTTTCGTCCGAAGGAAGCCAAGGCGATGCTCGACGAGCAGTACAGCACCGGCCAGAAGGAGGCTTTCCAAAACGTCCAGCAGGCTGAAGGCTTCGGCGGCAAGTTCATCGCTGCGCTGCAGAACCCGTCCGTGATCTCGCACAGCGTCGTCGAATCGCTGCCGTCCATGGGCGCCGGTGGCGTGGTGGGCCGCGGGATCCTGGCCGCCGCGCCGCGTGTCGGCGGTGTGCTGGCCGCAGGTGCTGGTGAAGGCGTGCTGGGCGCAGGTAGCGCCGCCGAGCAGATTCGCCAGGAAACCCCCGATGGCCTAATGACCCCGATGCAATCCGGTCTGGCGCTGGCCAGCGGCGCCGGCACCATGGCTTTCGGCGCGCTAGGCAACAAGATCGCCAAGTCGCTCGGCATCCATGACGTCGACCTGATGCTGGTAGGCGCGTCCACGAACCCCGCATCGGCCAAGGGTGTGGTACGCCGCGTGCTGGAAGGTGCTACGTCCGAAGGCCTGCTGGAAGAACTGCCGCAGTCGGTGCAGGAGCAGGTGCTGCAGAACTTGGCGCTCGGCAAGGACATCACCGAAGGCGTCGACCAGGCCGCCGTGCTGGGTCTTCTTTCAGGCGCTGCCATGGGTGGTGGCGCCAACATCCTGGGCGGCGGCCATCAGGCCCAACCTGCGCCAGCGCCGGTACCAGTGCCGGTGCCGCCCCGCGGGTCGATCCTGGCGCTCAGTGCGCCCACCATCACCGTGGGCCCGGATGGCGTCGCACAGACTGCTGACAACCGCCAAGGCGCGCGCGACAGCATGGCCGCCCGTTACGGTGGCCTGGTCGAGAAAGGCCCCCTGGCCCGCGCTGCCAACACCGCCGCAGGCGTGACCGACGTGGTCACCAAGCCGCCTGGCGCACTGGCACGCGCCGCGGCAACCCAGCCGGCGCCCGCGCCGGTCCTTTCCCCTGTTCCAGAAGGAGTGACCAATGAAGGCACGATCGATCAAGCGACGGCTGATGAAGTCGGCCAGCAGCTTCCCGGTGCGAGTGGAACGCAGCTTTCGGCAAATGGGGATGCAGCGCCTGCGGGATCCGGCGCAGATGGAAGCCTGGCGCCGAGCATGCTGGGCGACGAACCGCCCATCACGGCTGACGATGTTGCTCAACACGTTGCCGGGAAGGCTGCAGACGCTGTAGCCCCGCAGGTCTACCCGACCTACGAAGAGGCCGACAGCTACCGCATGGAGCAGAAGCGCCGCGGCACCAGCGTGCAGGCCCTGCCGTCGCCGACCGATGGCGGTTTCAACCTCGCGGTGAAGGGCTCACCAGAATACCCGGCCGCCGAGCAACTGCGCGACGAGCGCCGCACCGCCAAGGAACGGCTCGACGCCGGCACCCTCGACGGCGACATCACCAACAAGCTGGGCAAGCCGTTCACTATCCGCCTGCCCGCCACCGTTGCCGTGAAGAAGAATCCCGGCTTTGAGGTGGTGGAGGTCAAGGGCGGGTTCGTCGCCCGCAAGGCTGCAGCGGCGCCTGCGACCGAGTCGGCGCCTATCCCCGCCGCCGCGCCAGCACCCGTACCGCTCAAACCCAAGGGCGGCCAGGACAACGCTCCCGCCTATGTCAAGCCAGCGCAGGCCGCGGTGCAGCAAGAGATGTCGGGCGAGATCACCCGCGCCCAACTGCACCAGCGGTTTGCCGACCTCAACATGGAACAGGGCGACATCCGCTCAGTCGTCAATGCCATCGCGTGGAACGTCGGCGATACAAACGCTGTCCATGCGCTGCGTCACCCAGCACCGCCGGCACCGGCGGCATCAGCGGCACCAGCGGCACCAGCGGCACCAGCGCCAGCAAAGCGAGTCCCGTACACAGTCGAGGATTACACCGCCGGCGCGGCCGCCCTGCCGATCGGGACGATCGTGTCCCATCACATCCATGCCGCTTCAGTGACCGGCCGGGTCGAGAGCATTGGAAATGCAGAGGGTGATGCACCGCAAATTGTGCTGCGCATGCAGGACGACGGGAAGGACCGCCGCGACGGCGGCCGTGGAAGCCAGGCCCTGATGCACATTGCCCTGCGCGATGGCCGGCTGGAGAGCGAGGGGGCCGGTGGAGCAGAGGGTGAACCCTACGTGTGGACGGTCCGACAGCCTGCACCTGGTCCAGATGCGACAAAAAAGGTGGCTGTAGAAGCCGAGGTGCAGGCCGTGCTGAAAAGCCGCGGCAAGAGCAACGCCAGCGGCCAGGGCGGCGAAGACGTCGCGCAGATCCGCCAAGCAGCGACCGCGCGCCTCGCCAAGCCAAAGCCTGCCGATGAGGCGAAAGCGCTCGCCGACTACTTCACGCCGGGCAACATCGTGAAGAGCTACAGCGGGCATGACGAGGTGCTGGGGTACACGCCAGGCGTCGGCAGCCAGCCGATGAGCGTCGAGGTTCATGCGGTTGAAAAGAAGGGCGACAAGTGGGTTCGCGTCGGAAAGGCGCACGACGCCCGCTGGCACCGGACCATGCCCGACGCACACAACCTGGCTGCCGGCCCGGTAGCCAAGGTCGCGCAGGATGACGCAATCGCCCCGCGTGCCGCCGCGCCGCTGTATTCACAGCAGGCCGTCGCGCGCGAGAGCGCCGCCGCCATCACTGCATGGGCGGAG
>JAQGNA010000578.1 GCA_028292075.1 Rhodoferax sp.
GTGCCGGTCGTCGAAGAAGGGCCAGTCGAGGTAGGTCGTGTCGCTCATGTCAGTTGCCCTCGAAGACGGGTTTCTGTTTCGCCGCGAAGGCGTGGTACGCGCGGCCGAAGTCTTCGGTCAGCATGCACAGCGCCTGCACCTGCGCCTCGGACTCGATGGCCTGGTCGACGCCCATGGTCCACTCCTGGTGCAGCATGGTCTTGGTGAGGCCGTGCGCGAACGTGGGGCCGTGGGCGATGTCCGTCGCAAGGGCGATGGCTTCGGCCAGCACCACATCGGGCGCACAAACACGGTTGAAGAAGCCCCACGTCAGCGCCTCGTCACCACCCAGTGACCTGCCGGTGTAGAGCAACTCGGACGCGCGCCCCTGCCCGACGATGCGCGGCAGCATGTTGCAGGCCCCCATGTCGCAGCCGGCCAGGCCGACGCGGTTGAACAGAAAGGCCGTCTTGCTGCGCGAGGTGCCGAGCCGCAGGTCGGAGGCCATGGCGATGATCGCGCCCGCGCCGGCACAGACGCCGTCCACGCTGGCCACGATGGGCTGCGGGCAATGCCGCATGGCCTTCACCAGGTCGCCGGTCATGCGGGTGAACATCAACAGCTCGGGCGCCTTCAGGCCGATCAGCGGGCCGATGATCTCGTGCACGTCGCCGCCCGAACAGAAGTTGTCGCCGGCGCCATGCACCACGACGGCCTTGACGTCGTCGGCATGGCGCAGCCGCTGGAACAGGTCGCGCAATTCTGCGTACGACGCGAAGGTCAGCGGGTTCTTGCGCTCCGGGCGGTTGAGCGTGACGATGCCGACACGGTCGCGCACTTCCCACAGGAAGTGTTCGGCCTGGTAGTCGGCACAGGGCTTGCGGTTGCCTGCGAGCAGGCTCGGTTCGACGGGCGTGGTCATGGGGTTTCCTTGGCGGAGGCGGTTTCTGGGAAGCTGGCGGCCGTGCCGCTGTTCAGGCGGTTCGACACCTGCACGCGCAGCTGGCCGAGCAAATCGTGCAACTGCAGCTTGTTGGCGTCGCCGATGCCGCTCATCAGCTCGACGACCCAGCCTTCGTGCACGCGTGCGATCTTCTCGAAGGCCTTGCGGCCCTTCGGCGTCAGGCCGACGATGAACGAGCGCCGGTCTTCCTGCTGGCTGGTGCGCGCCACGAAGCCGGCCTTTTCAAGTTCATCGGTCAGGCCGGTGACATTACCGCCGGTCACCATGAGGTTGCGCGACAGCATGTTCATGCGCAGGCCCTCGGGGTGGCGGTAGAGCTGCGCCAGGTAGTCGAAGCGGGCCAGCGTCATGCCGAACTGCACACGCAGGCGCTTCCTGATTTCGGTCTCGATGTCGGTGCTGCACGAGAGCAGCCGCAGCCACAGGCGGAGCGACTGGTGGTCGTCCGATGACGTGCCGGCTTCCAGGCCCATGTTGTCGTCGTCGAGCAGGGGTTCGAGCGCCAAGGTCTTGACCTTTCGGTTGTTGGATTTCACATGACCTCCCCGCCGGAGACGGAGATCGACTGGCCGGTGACGGCGCCCGCGCCCTGGCTGCACAGCCAGGCCACCGCGTCCGACACTTCCTGCGGCTGCACGATGCGGCCCTGGGGGTTCGACCTGGCGAATTCGGCCCGGGCCTCGGCCTCGCTGCGGCCGGTCTTGGCCACCACGTTGGCAATGCTGGCCTGCAGGATTTCAGTCTCGGTATAGCCTGGGCAGACCGCGTTGACGGTGATGCCCTTCTTCGCCACCTCGAGCGCAAGCGCCCGCGTGAGGCCGATGACGCCGTGCTTTGCCGCCACGTAAGCGGCAACGTACGGATACCCTCGCTGGCCCGCCGTGCTGGCGATGTTGACGATGCGCCCCCAGCCGGCCGCCAGCATGTCTGGCAGCGCCGCCTGCGTGCACAAGAAGGTGCCGGTCAGATTGACATCGAGCATGCGCTGCCATAGCGCCAGCGAGGTCTTGCCGAAGGGCGCGCTCTCGGCTTGTCCGGCGTTGTTGACCAGAATGGTCACCGGCCCGAGCGCCGCGCGGGCCTGCTCGAAGCCCCGTGCGACGGCCTCTGCATCACTCACGTCCACCGGCACGACCGCATGCCGGGCCGCGCCCGGGAGCCTTGCCGCCAGGTCTTCCAGCAGGGCGACACGGCGACCGACCAGCGTGAGACTCGCGCCTTGCGCCGCCAGCGCCATCGCCACCGCGGCACCGATGCCCTGGGCCGCGCCGGTCACCACCACATGCCTGCCCGACAGATCGCTCATGCCGGTTCTTTCACCGCGGGGGCCGCGGCCATGGCCTTCTCGCGGGCGAAGATCGATTCCATCTGTGCCTTGCCCGACACATACTGCTTCGGCCAGGCGATGGGCGTGTAGCCGATCTTCGCGGCTTCGGTCAGCGTCCAGGCCGGGTTGGCCAGGTGCGGCCGGGCCACGGCGCAGAGGTCGGCGCGGCCGGCGGCGATGATGCTGTTCACATGGTCGGCCTCGCTGATGGCCCCCACGGCGATGGTGGCAATGCCGGCTTCGTTGCGCACGCGGTCGGCGAAGGGGGTCTGGAACATGCGGCCGTACACCGGCTTTTCATTCTTGGTGACCTGGCCCGAAGAGCAGTCGATCATGTCGGCGCCGGCCGCCTTGAACTGGCGTGCAATCTCGACGGCGTCGTCCGGCGTGATGCCGCCGGGGGCCCAGTCGTGCGCCGAGATCCGCACCGACATCGGCCGGTCGGCGGGCCACACTTCGCGCACCGCGCGGAACACCTCGAGCGGAAAGCGCAGCCGGTTGTCAATGCTGCCGCCGTAGCCGTCGGTGCGGTGGTTGGTGAGCGGCGAGATGAACGACGACAGCAGGTAGCCGTGCGCGCAGTGCAGTTCGAGCCAGTCCGCGTTGATCTCGGCGGCGTCCTGTGCGCTGCGCACGAAGTCGGCCAAGATCTTCGCCATGTCTTCTGCCGTGGCGGCCCTTGCCACCTGGCTCACCCCGGCCACGTACTGTTGTTCGGAGGCCGAGACGATGGGCCAGTTGCCCTCGGTCAGCGGCTGGTCGATGCCTTCCCAGGCCAGCCGGGTGGAAGCCTTGGCCCCTGCATGCCCCAGCTGCAAGGCGAACTTGGCGTCGGTGTTGGCATGGATCCAGTCGGCAATGCGCTTCCACGCGGCCTTTTGCTCGGCGTTGTACAGGCCCGGGCAGCCTGGGGTGATGCGGCCCTCGGCGCTCACACAGGCCATTTCGGCGAACACCATGGCCGCGCCGCCCATGGCCCGCGCGCCCAGGTGCACCAGGTGGTAGTCGCCAGGCACGCCGTCCACCGCCGAATACTGCGCCATGGGCGACACCAGAACGCGGTTCTTGAGCGTGAGGCCGCGCACGGTGTAGGGCGTGAACATGGGCGGTGGCGCAGGCTGGCCGGCCGGCACATGCACGCCGGCCTGTTCGGCGAACCAACGCTCAAAGCCACCGAGCCAGGCCGCGTCGCGCAGGCGCAGGTTCTCGTGCGAGATGCGCTGCGAGCGGGTCAGCATGGAGTACATGAACTGCTCGGGCGGCAGGGTGTCGGCATAGCGTTCGCCCACCACCTCGAACCATTCCATGGCGTTCCAGGCGGCGTTCTGCAAGCGCAGCACGTCGATGTTGCGAAGCTCCTGGTAGGTTTTCAGCACCTGCGGAATGCACGCCGGCTCGGCGCCCTGCAGCTGGAACTGGCGGGTGAGTTCGATCGCGTCCTCGATCGCCAGCTTGGTGCCGGAGCCGATGGCGAAATGCGCCGTATGCACCGCGTCGCCCATGAGCACCACGTGGCTGTGGCCATTGTGGAACGACCATTGCTCGCACTTGATGCGCTGGAAGTTGAGCCAGGCCGAGCCACGCAGGTGGCGGGCGTTGGTCATCAGCGGATGACCGCCGAGGTGCGCGCCGAACAGCTGCTCGCAGAAAGCAATGGAGGCGTCCATGTCCATCTTGTCGAGGCCATGGGCCAGCCACACCGGCTCGGGCGTTTCGACGATGAAGGTGGTGGTCTGGTCGTCGAACTTGTAGACGTGGCCCTGGAACCAGCCGTGCTCGGTCTTCTCGAAGATGAAGTTGAACGCGTCGAACTGCTGGTGCGTGCCCAGCCAGATGAAGCGATTGGGCCGGGTGACGGCATCGGGCTTGAAGATGTCGGCATGCTGCTGGCGGATGCGCGAGTTGATGCCGTCCGAGGCGATGACGAGGTCGGCGTCGGGGAAGTCGGTGTCGGCGGTGGCTTCCTGTTCGAAAAGCAGCTTCACCCCCAGCTCCTCGCAGCGCGCCTGCAGGATGTTCAGCAGCTTCTTGCGGCCGATGCCCACGAACCCATGTCCACCGCTGCGGATGCTGCGGCCCTTGATGCGCAGTTCGATGTCGTCCCAGTGGTTGAACGCCTGCTCGATGGTGGCCGCAGTGGCCGGGTCCCACTGGCGCATGTTCTGCATGGTGGCGTCCGAAAACACCACGCCCCAGCCAAAGGTGTCGTACGGCTTGTTGCGCTCGACGATGGTGATGTCATGTTCAGGATTCTGCTTCTTCATCAGCAGCCCGAAATAGAGGCCTGCCGGCCCGCCCCCGATACAAACGATCTTCATCTCTGCTCCTGTCTGTTGCTGCTGCGAAGATTCAGTTTATGGGTGAATAGTTTAGAAGTCAACGAAATTATCCGACTGCCGCCGGCGCGGTTCATTCGCGGCAAAGTCGCCCTTGCGCGGCAACGCTTGGATGCCTCTGAATGACACGAGAAATAGCGTGGAGGCCAGCCGCCGATGAGCGCGAGCCGCTATCAAATTCGCAAGGTCCACCTTCAATGGCCCTGTAAACCCGTCTTTACCTTCGTCGGGGGCACGTTGGGCTCTAAACTGGCTCCAATTCGTCCCTGTTTTGCTGTTTTGGAGACCCCATGAAGATT
>JAQGNA010000612.1 GCA_028292075.1 Rhodoferax sp.
GGCTGGCCGCATCGAATGGTGCAACCAGATGGCGGCCGAGCATTTCGGCTTCGACCCGCAGCGCGACGTGCAGCAGCTGATCGGCAACCTGGTGCGCGAGCCGGCATTCGCGGCAGCCTTTGCGCAGCCGGGCAGCCCGCGCGGCATCCAGATGCCGGGCCGCAACAGCAGCCTGTCGCGGCCTGTGCGCCTGGCCGTGCACCTGTATCCGTACGGCGAAGGGCGGCAGTTGCTGCTGTCGAACGACGTCACCGCGCTGGAGCAGGCCGAGGCGATGCGGCGCGACTTCGTGGCCAATGTGTCGCACGAGATCCGCACGCCGCTCACCGTGCTTTCGGGTTTCGTCGAGACCCTCCAGACGCTGCCGCTCGACGAGCGCGAGCGTGCCCGCTACCTCGACCACATGGCCCAGCAGGCGGAGCGCATGCAGTCGCTCGTGCACGATCTGCTCACGCTGTCGCGCATCGAAGGCAGCCCGCTGCCGGGCGCGAGCGTGTGGATTCCGCTGCCCAAGCTCATGGGCGAATGCCGGCACGATGCCGAGGCGCTGTCGGCGCTGCTGACCGCTGGCCATGACAGTCCGCATGTGCTGCGGTTCGGCGCCATGCCGCCGGTGGAGATCGCCGGCATTTCGAGCGAGCTGCTGAGCGCGGTGTCGAACCTGGTGAGCAATGCCATCCGCTACACGCCGGCGGGCGGCCAGATCGACGTAGGATGGCAGTCGCTGCCCGATGGCCGCGCCGAGTTCTCGGTCCAGGACACCGGCCCGGGCATTGCGGCGGAGCACCTGCCCCGGCTGACCGAACGCTTCTACCGCGTCGACACCAGCCGATCACGCGAGACCGGTGGCACCGGCCTCGGCCTCGCCATCGTCAAGCACGTGGCCCAGCGGCACGGCGCCGAGCTGCGCATCGAAAGCCGGCCCGGGCGGGGTTCGCGTTTTGCCATCGTCTTTCCGGCGAGCCGTCTGCGGCCGCTGGGTGTGTCAACCGTCGGGATGCCGTTGCAAGCCTGACGTTGCCATGACCCAGGGACGCAGCGGGCGACTGCGGCCGCGTTGCTGCGTTGCTGCGTTGCTGCGTCAGTGTCCGGTTATCCCATCTTGGCGTTCCGGAACAACCGACGGCGTGAACTTCTCCGGTGCTCGGATGCGGCAACGTTCATGCTTTACTCGATACCCAAGTCGAGCTTGGACACAAGCGCGCGACCATGGTCATTCATCCCCAGTACTTCCACCCGGCTGCCATGTTTACGCAGCCGCTGGCAAATCTTGTCAAGGGCCGTGACCGAAGTAATGTCCCAAAAGTGGGCCTGGCTCAAGTCGATGGTGACGGGCCGGGCTTCGACGTCACGCACATCGAACGAGTCGACCAGCAGGTCGGCGGACGCGAACAAGACCTGTCCCGACACCCGATAGGTCAGTGTTCCTTCGCCCGTCCTGGTGACGGTGAGAAGGCGCGACACCTTGAAGGTGAAGAACACGCCGCTCAGCAGCACACCGACCGTCACCCCGGCGGCCAGGTTGTCCGTGGCGACGGTCACCGCGACGGTGGCCAGCATGACCAGGCTGGAAAGCTTGGGATGCCGCAGCAGCGCCCGCGCAGAGCCCCAATCCAGGGTCGACGCCGACACCATGATCATGATGGCGACCAACGCGGCCACAGGCACTTGCGCCACCCACGGCTTCAACAGCACCATGAGGATCAGCAGGAAGGCGCCCGCGAACAGGGTCGACAGCCGGCCGCTGCCTCCGTAGCGGACGTTGCTGACGGTCTGACCGATCATCCCGCACCCGGCAATGCCGCCAAAAAGGCTGGCTGCAACGTTGGCCAGGCCGAGGCCACTGCATTCGCGGTTCTTGCCGCTGGGGGTGTCGGTCAGGTCGTCGACCACGCTGGCGGTCATCAGCGACTCCAGCAACCCGACCATTGCAATGGCAAAGGCTGGAAGCGCGATGAGTCGCAGCGTTTCCATCGAGAACGGAACCGACGGCAGGGCGAAGACCGGCAACGCGTCAGGTAGCAGGCCCAGGTCGGCCACGGTCTTCAGTGGCAGGTGCATCCACTGCCCGACCAGCGTCAACACCACGATGCACACCAGTGGCGAAGGCACCGCCGCGGTCATTCGAGGCAGTCCATAGATGACCACCAGCCCCAGCCCGACCATGGCCCAGGTGGCAGCGTTGGCGCCAATCAGGTGCGGCATCTGTGCCGAAAAAATCAGAATCGCCAACGCGTTGACAAACCCGGTGCGCACCGATCCGGACACGAACCGCAGCAGGACACCGAGCCTCAGCCAACCAAACAGGATTTGCGCGGCGCCCGCCAGCAATCCAGCGGCGAAAAGATACTGGACGCCGTGGGAATGCACCAGCGGCGCCGCGACCAAAGCCACCGAGCCAGCTGCAGCCGACACCATGGCCGGTCGCCCTCCGGCAAAAGCGATCACGATGCTGATGATGAAGGATGCGAACAGTCCAACGGCGGGGTCCACCCCGGCGACGAAAGAAAAAGCGATGACTTCCGGAATCAGGGCGAAGGTTGCCACGGCGCCGGCCATGAGTTCGCGCGGGATGCTCGGCGCCCACTGGGCCCGAAAGTAATGGAGATGTTTGGACATAGGGATACAGGCCCCTTGATGGGGGCTTCAAAAAGGCTGGAGCGTTCAGGGCATCGCTGGCGATTCGCAGGAAGAGTGACGTTCGAACTTTTCAAGGCGGCGTCAGGCGAGTCTCAATCGAGTTGTTGTCCTGTGCCGCGTCGAAGACGGAATGTCAGGCGGCGGAGCGGGTCTTCACCGCTGTGCGCCACAAAATGGCAACCAGCGCCAGGGCCGTGACGGCCAGTGCGCCGGCGCTGGCGGAC
>JAQGNA010000637.1 GCA_028292075.1 Rhodoferax sp.
GTCCCGAGGCGAACACGGTCAGCAGCCTGGTGCGTGTGCGCACGCCGTCCCTTTCCAATACCGTCAGCGCGTTGGGCATGGCACGCTCCTGCTGCCCGCCTTGCGATATGGGGTGGCGGCTTTCCACGTGTGGCGGATCTCTGGAGCTGGCATGTGTGGATCCGCGGACATCGGTTCGTTATCGGGGGCTCGACGCGGTGTGCTTGAAGTTGCCGGACCTCCCCGGTTGGACAAGTGTGCCGCCGGCAGGCCGGTGTCATCTTGACCTGCATCAACGGGGGGTTGCCGCACGACACGCCGACGAGCGGGCGGGCGCTCAGACGCGTGTCGCTGGCATGCGGTTGGCTAGACCGCGTCGGCGCCGAGCAGTTCGTGCCGCATGGCGAGGCGCACCAGCGCGGTGACGTTGGCGGTGCCGAGCTTGGTCATGAGACGGCTTCGGTAGGTGTCGATCGTCTTCGGCGACAGATGCAGTTCGCGCCCGATGGCCGCACTCGACTGGCCCTGCACCACCATCACGACGATCTGCCGTTCGCGCGGCGACAGCGCGGCGAAGGGGTCGGTGTCGGGCCCGCCGGTCAGGGCCTGCACGGCAAGGTCGGCCACCTCCTGGCCGAGGTAGCGCCGCCCCTGCAACACCACGTCGATCGCCCGCATCACCTCGCTGGAGGGTGCGCCCTTGAGCACATAGCCCATGGCCCCCATGCGCATGGCTTCGGCCACGTGCTGAGGCTGGGCCGACATGGTCAGCACCACCGTGCGCACGGCGGCGGCACGGCGCTGCAGTTCCACCAGCACTTCGAACCCGGAGCGTCCGCCCA
Organism: Rhodoferax sp.; assembly: GCA_028292075.1. The sequence continues at coordinate 822 of JAQGNA010000637.1, forward strand.
GGCTCAGGTCGAGCAGTAGCACCTGGGGCGCCAGCCGCATGATTTCCGCCACGGCTTCGGTCGGGTCGGCGCTTTCGCCCACCACCTCGTGACCGGCGATCTGCAGCACTGCGCGCAGGCCCTCGCGCACCATGAGGTGGTCGTCCACCAGGTACAGCGTCGTCATGGACTCTCTTTCCAGTCGAGGCAGACCACCGTGCCGCCGCCTCCGTTCGGGCTGATGGTGAAACGGGCGCCGATGGCCAGTGCGCGTTCGCGCATGCCGACAACGCCCAGGTGGCCGGGGCGCGCGTCCTGCGCGTCAAGCGGCCAGCCTTGTCCGTCGTCGATGACCTGCACGCGAAACTGCCGGGCGCCGCCTTCCAGCAGCACCCGCACCAGGGTGGCGCCGGCGTGCAGCACCGCGTTCGATGTCGCCTCGCGGGCCACCATGAAGGCCGCGTATTCCACGTCGACCGGCCAACGCAGGCTGGCCACCTCGGGTTCGACTTCGAGCAACAGATCGATGCCCGTCAGCAGGCGGTCGCGCGCCTGCAACTCGTTGTCGAGCGCCGCCGCCAGGCCGTGGTCGTCGAGCAGGGGCGGGCGCAGCTCGACCAGCACTTGCCGCACCTCGCGGATGGCCTGGTCGATCAGCTGGCCATGGCGCTGCGCCGCCAGGCCTGCGGCGTCCATGCCGGACACCAGCGCCGTCGCCGCATCGAAAGACAGGCGGATGGCCGTGAGCGTCTGGCCCAGCTGGTCATGCAGCGCCTGCGCCAGGCGCCGCGTGGTTTCCTTCTCCTGGTGCATGAGCCGCTGGGTGAGGTCGGAGAGTTCGTTCTGGTAGCGCAGCAGGGCCGCCTCGGCCCTCGCACGTTGCGTGACGTCGCGCAGGATGGCCGTCAGCGTGAGCCGGCCGTTGACCACGGCGCGCGAGATCGAAGCCTCGAGCTCGAGTTCCTCGCCATCGGCGCGAACGCCGGTCACGCGGCCCGCGCCCATGGCCCGCCGGGTGATCTCCGAGTCGACGAAGCCGTGCATGTCGCCGCTGTGCCGGTCGCGGTAGCGCGGCGGCATCAGGACGTCGAGCGGCTGGTCCAGCATGCTGGCGGCACTGCGGCCGAAGATGCGTTCTGCCGCCGGGTTGAACAGCACGATGCGGCCCCGCTCGTCGCAGCTCACCACGGCGTCGCTGGCGGCGTCGATCACGGCGGCCAATGTGTCCTGTTGCTCGCGCATCCGCTGCTCGCCCTGCACCCGCTCGGTGACATCCCGCAGGATCACGGTATAGAGCTTGTGGCCGTCGATTTCCACTTGCGAGATGGACGCCTCGATGGGGAACTCTTCGCCGTCGGCCCGCATGCCGCTGATGGCGCCCATGCTCCCCATGCGGCGGGTGGTGACGCCGGTGGCGCCAAAGGCCGCGACGTAGGTGGAATGGCTTGCACGGAAACGTTCCGGCATGAAGCGGGTGATGGGTTGACCCAGCGCATCGGCGGCATCGCAACGGAAGAGGCGTTCGGCGGCCTTGTTGAACAGCACGATGCGCTGGCTGGCGTCGATGGTCACGATGCCGTCCATTGCCGATTCGAACAGCGCCATCAGCCGGACTTCGCTGGAGGCCGGTAAGCCTGGCGCTTCGGGTGAAGCGGCTGGGGTTGGGTCGGTCAAGGCGCGGGGATCCTCATGCTGAAGAAATGATCGCTGCCGCCTGACGGCGACCTTTGGCGGGGTCTCGCGGCAGGAGTCCCATTGTAGTTTCCGGCCAACGGTCGTTTCAGGCAAGTCGAGCGTTGAAAAGCGAGTGGCGTTGAGGGGGCGGCTGCATGCTGGCGGCTTGGCTGACACGGCCGCGCGCCGGTGGCTGTCCGGCAACCTGCGGAAGCGGTGGCACACTCGACCTCAACCAGGTACGGCGTCCTTACAGCGTCCTGTCAGCCGCCGTTCACCTCACATGCGCTCCATGCGCCTGTGCAACTCCCGAGGAAACCATGCCCAAACACCACCATGACGACCCGCTATGGGCGATCGAAGGCAACTTCTCGCACCTGGTCTACAGCCCCAAGGG
>JAQGNA010000642.1 GCA_028292075.1 Rhodoferax sp.
GCAAGCGTTCCTACAATCGCGGCCAATACAAAGGACAGGAGTCGGTTCATGATGTTGCTTTTACTCGAAGCGCTGGGGGCCGGCCTGGTTCTGGTGCTGATCGTGTGGTGGACGATGTTCTCGGGCCGCAAGGGCGGCGAGCTGCCCGATGCGCAGCCCGGGTCACCAGGCGATGACACACCGGCGGGGGCCAACCCGGCGAGCGACAGCGCCGAACGCCCGGACCGGACCGACCGCAACGACCACTCGCCAGGGCGCTGAAGGCCGGCCACCGCCATCAAAGCACAGCGGCCCATGCCTACAGGGTCCGCAGCAGGTTGGCCAGTTCCACCGCCGACTTCACTTCCATCTTCTCGAACACCCGCGCGCGGTGCACCTCGACCGTGCGCACGCTGATGTCGAGCTGGTCGGCAATGAGCTTGTTGGGCAGGCCTTCGACCACCAGGCGCATGACGTCGCGCTCGCGCTCGGTGAGGTCGCCCAGCCGGCTTTGAAGGCCGACCTTGGCATTGAGGGCTTGCACGCTCTCGTGCGACAGGGCCAGCGCCTGCTCGACGCGGTCGACCAGGGCGTTGTCCGAAAACGGTTTCTCGCAAAAGTCGAAGGCGCCGCGCTTGACGGCATCGACCGCGGTGGGAACGTCGGCATGGCCGGTGAGAAAGATCACCGGCATGGCGACTTGCAGGCCGAGCGCGATGATCTTGTCGAACAGCGCCAGGCCGCTCATGCCGGGCATGCGCACGTCCAGCAGCAGGCAGCAGGACTGGCGCGGCGTGAAGCCGGCCAGCAGCATGCGCTCGAAGGCTTCCGCGCTGTCGAAGCCTTCGCTATAGAGCCGGCGTGAGCGCAGCAGCCAGGACAGGGCATCGCGCACGCCGGCGTCGTCGTCGACGATGAATACGGTGGCATCCAGTGTGGGTTGCATGGCGCCGAGTCTAAAGGGCCGGCGCGTCCTGGGCCGCCGGCGCAGGCAGGCTCGCTGGCGCCGGGTCGCTGCCCGCGGCGATGGGCAGGGTGAAGCGGAACACGGTGCCGTGGGGCTGGTTCGCCTCGAAGCCCAAAAAGCCGCCATGCTGCTCGACCACCGTGCGGCACAGGTTCAAGCCCAGACCCATGCCCTCGACCTTGGTGGTGAAGAAGGGGGTGAAGAGCTTTTCCGCGACTTCAGGTTGGATGCCAGGCCCGAGGTCGGCCACGGAAAATTCGACCCAGCCCCGGGGCCGGGTCGCGCCCAGGTTGGCGCCAGCCTGGCGGGCCCGCAGCACCAACAGCCGTTCGCTGGCCGCTTCTGGCACCGGTCCGTCCATGGCTTGCATGGCGTTGCGGGCCAGGTTCAGCAGCACCTGCTCGACCATGGTGCGGTCGCACATCACGGCTGGCAGATCACGCGCGACGTCCACCTGCACCCGCACCGACAGCTTGCGCGCCTGGAGCAGCACCAGCGGCATGATCGCGTCGAACAGCGCCGTCGCCGACACCGATTCCCGCGCCTCGGCCCGCCGCCGCACGAAGCCGTGCACGCTCTTGATCACGCGTCCCGCGCGCTCCGCCTCGCTGGCGATGCGCTGCATCGCCATGCTCAGGTCCTTCAGGTCGGCGAGGTCGGCCTGCGGCGTGCCGTGCGGGCCGACATTGAGCAGGTTGAGCGAGCCGGTGGCATAGCTCGAGATGGCGGCCAGCGGCTGGTTGAGCTCATGGCTGAGCAGTGAGGCCATCTCGCCCACCGTGGCCAGCCGGGCCGTGGCCTGCAAGCGGTCCTGGCTGGTGCGGGAGAGTTCTTCCACCCGGCGCTGCTCGCTGATGTCGAGCACGGCGCTCATCCAGCCGGCCTGCTCGCCGTTGGCGTTGATCAGCGGCGCCTCGATCACCAGCACCGGAAAACGCGAACCGTCCTTTCGCATGAACACCGACTCGAAGCCTTCGCGGGGTGGCACATTGCCGGCCAGGCGGATGGTCTGGCGCTGGCGGTATTCCTCTGCCAGCTCGGGCGGCCAATACGGCGCGGGGGCGCTGCGGCCCCACAATTCCTCGGGCGCGAAGCCGACCATCTGGCAGAAGGCGGGGTTCACATAGGTGATGCGGCCTTCGAGGTCTCGGGCCCGCAGGCCGGTGAGCAGCGAGTCCTCCATGGCCTTGCGAAACGCCAGCGCGTCGGCGAGGTCGCGCTCCACGCGAAGGCGCCGTCGCGTGTCCTTCACCAGCAGGATGGTGACCGAGATCAGCGCAATCGACATCAGCGTGACCAGCGCGGTCATCAGGTTCGGGAACACATCCGGCGCACCGTGCCAGCTGTCCATCCGCAACACCAGGGTGTTGCCTGGCAGGTCGAGCAGTTGCTGCGCCGTGAAGACCCGGTTACCCCGGCGCGCCGTGCCATGCAGCGCCAGGCGCGTACCGTCGGCTTCGACGAAGGACACCTCCTGGCTGCGGGTCAGTTGCCGCCCCACCAGGTCGGCCAGGATGCCAGGCAGCGAATAGGTGGCGACCACGTAGCCGGTGATGCGGCCTGTGGCCACCAGCGGCAGGCACAGCTCGATCATCTCGAGGCCGAGGCCATCGGTCTGGGGCAGAAAGAAACTGGTGGAATAGATGGGTCCGCTGAAGCGGCGCGCCGTGGCGCAGGCCAGGGCCACGTCGGTCTGCGCGTTGTCGCGGCCGAGCAGCTCGAACACTGGCGCGCGGTAGGGAGTGTCGGCATGGGCGGTCACGATGAGCGCCGGGTTGCGCAGCTCGATGCGCATGAGTTCACGGCGGTCATGCAGCAGCCCGGCGGCGCCCTGGGCCCAGCGTTCCGCGTCCGGCTCGTTGGCGTTCAACGCCTGAAGACTTTGCAGGTTGCGGGCCAGCCCCGCGCGGATGTCGTTCACCGCCTCCGCGGCGTCGCTCTCGAGCCGGCTCTGCACCTGGCTGGCCTCGTAGCGCCCGGCCAGCCACACCAGCGTGACCAGCACCGACACCACCAGCAGCATCAGCCAGCCCCACAGCGACCAGCGGTGCCAGAGCCGGTTCAGCCGGCCGAGGCGGCGCCACCAGGCAGGTTCGGGCGCGCCGCGCGTGGTCACAAAACGCGGTGGCCGAGGGCCGGCAGTTGGGTGCGGGACACGGCCAGTCGGTTGGCGTCGAGCTCAGCCAGCACCACCGCCTCGCCTTCCGCCTGCTCGGCCAGCACCTCGCCCCAAGGGTCGATCACCATGGAATGGCCCCAGGTGCGGCGGCCGTTCTGGTGCAGGCCGCCTTGCGCGGGCGCCATCACGAAGGCCAGATTTTCGACGGCGCGCGCGCGCAGCAGCAGTTCCCAGTGGGCCAGGCCGGTGGCCTGCGTGAAGGCACTCGGTACCAGCATCAGGTCGGCCCCGGCGGCGGCATAGCCGCGGTACAGCTCGGGGAACCGCAGGTCGTAGCAGACGCTCATGCCGATGCGCCAGCGCCGCCCATCGCGCGAGGCCAGTTCGAACATGCGGGGCTCGGTGCCGCGCTCGAGCACCCTGGCTTCGTCGAAGCGCTCGACGCCGTTGTCGAACCGGAAGAGGTGGATCTTGTCGTAGCGCGCCACGCATTCACCGGCCGGATCGAAGGCCAGCGAGGTGTTGCGCACCCGGCCTTCGTTGCTGCCTTCGACGCTGATCGGCAGCGTGCCGCCGACGATCCACAGGCCGAGCTCGCGTGCCGTGGCGGCAAGAAAGTCCTGGATGGGGCCGGCGCCGAAGCGCTCCTGCACCTGGAGCTTGTCGGTGTCGACCCGGCCCATCAGGCAAAAATACTCGGGCAGCACGGCGAGCTCGGCCCCAGCTGCGGCGGCTTGGTCCAGCAGCGCGCGAGCGTGGTCGAGGTTGGTCTGCAGGTCGGTCGACGAGACCATCTGGATGGCGGCAACTTTCACCGGATGGCTCCGTTCGGGTGTGGGCTTGGGGCAAGGGCTTCGGTCTTGTCCTGCCCCGACAGGATGAACTTGCGCGGCACCTTGGTGATCTTCGGGTCGGCCCAGGCGCCATTCACATGGAATTCCTGCGTGGCGGCCTCCATGAGCGGGCGTCGCAAAAACATCTGCGCGAGGAAGGTGCCGAGGCCGATGGCCGGGTTGATGACGGTGGCCACCAGCGAGGCCGTGCCGGCGTTGATCTCGGGCACCACCACCACCTTCAGGTCTTGCGTCTCGCGGGCGATGTCGGCCACGCCTTCCATCAGCACGGCGGCGTTCACGCCCTTCATTTGCAGGTTGTTGGTGTTGGCGATGCCCTGGGCCATGTGCACGTCGCCGCGGATGAAGTCGAAGGCAAAACCTTCGCTGAACACGTCCCGAAAATCGAGCGTGAGACGGCGGGGCAACGCCTGCAGGCTCAGCACGCCCAGCAGCTTGGCCATGCCGGGGTCGGCCTTGAGGAACTGGCCGTTTTCGACGTTCACGTTCAGCTGGCCCGAAAGCGTGGGGTAGTCGAGCGACAGCGGCGAACCGACCCAGGCGATGTCGCCCTCCAGCCGCCCCTTGCCGCGCCGGAACACGTCCTTCATGTCGAAGCGCCCGAGCAGGCCGCCGGCGTCCTGAATGTCGAGCTTGAAGTTCATCGCCGTGCGCCGTGGACCGCCGGGCTGGGCGTTCAGCGCAGCCCAATTGCCCGATGCGGTGAAGGTGGCCTGCGGGTTGCTCACGATCAGGCGGTTCAGTCGCCATTCACGCACGCCGCCGCCCTCGCGCTGGGCCAGGCTGCCGCCACGGTTGACGGCCTCCATCTCGACCCGGCCGAGGTTGTAGCCCTTGAGGTCGAAATCGTCGATCACGATGTCGAGCGCCGGCACGCTTTCGGCAGGGGCGTCCAGCAGCGAGTCCACCGCCGTGGCGGCGCTCGGGGCGATGACCAGCCGCTTAAGGCGCGCGTAGACGCGGCCGGCACCGGTGGCGGCCGGATGGTATTCGGCATAGCCGCTCAGCTCCGTGGCATCGATGTCGCCCTTCCAGGCCTGGTCGTCGCGGGTGGCGGTGACGGCCAGGGCGTGCAACGTGCGCCCGCCGGTCGAGAACTCCCTGGCGCGCAGCGTGACGCGGTTCGGCAGGTAGGCCTGCAGCGCAGTGGTGTCGGCAGGCGATGACTTGGCGGCGTGCACTTTGGGCGCGGCGTTGGGAGCGGGTGGCACGGCCCGGACGCCTGCCTCATGTACGGGCCCCGAGGCCAACAGGCTTTCCCAGGCGTCGAGGTTGATCCAGTCGAGGTTGACGTCGGCCACCACGCCGTCCTGTGCCGGTGGCGGTGCGCTGGCCGGGGTGCCGACCTGTACATTGCCGCGCAGCACCCGCGCGGCCTGGGCCCCGCTGCCGGCGTTTCCGGCGTTTCCACCGTTTGCGCCGTTTCCGCCGATGTCACGGGTGTAGCTCACCGACAAGACGCGGCCGATCTCCAGCGCCAGCTGGTCCTGCAAGGCCGCCTTCGGGTTGGCCGCCGACGCCGGCGTCAGGCTGCGCTCCAACCGCAAGGGCAGGCTGCTGTCGGCGGTCTTGTTCAGGGGCGGG
>JAQGNA010000652.1 GCA_028292075.1 Rhodoferax sp.
ATCCGCCACACGGCGGTGATCCCGATCGCCGGCGACCTGATCACCAGCGACATCGCCATGGCGCTGCGCACGCCCACCAAGGACGCCGAAGACATCAAGGTCGAGAGCGGTTACGCCCAGCAACTGCTGGCCGACCCGGACGCCCAGGTCGAAGTGCCGGGCCTGGGCGACCGCGGCCCGCGCATGATCAGCAAGCAGGCGCTCGCGGGCGTGATCGAGCCGCGGGTCGAGGAAATCTTTTCGCTCGTGCAGCAGGTGATCCGCGAGTCGGGCTTCGAGGAAGTGCTTTCGAGCGGCATCGTGTTGACCGGCGGCAGCGTGATCATGCCGGGCATGGTCGAGCTGGGCGAAGACATCTTCCTGAAGCCGGTGCGCCGGGGCGTGCCGAAGTATTCGGGCGCGCTGTCCGACATGGTGTCCCAGCCGCGCGCCGCCACCGTGATGGGGCTGCTCGAGGAGGCCCGCATCGGCCGTCTCCGCGGCTTCAAGGTGGCTCAGAAGAACGGCTCGATGAAGACCGCCGTCGGCCGCGTGAAGGACTGGTTCGTGGGTAACTTTTAGCCATGTCCGGCAAGATCTGGCTCGCCCGTGGCAGCCCCCATTTCATCTGTTGGCGATGGCGACACTGCCATCCGCCATGGAGGCCCCGAGCCTCCGATAAAAACAAGAATCGCATAGACCGAACCCTTCAAGACACACCGCAACTGCAACTGAATTAATTGGACACACAGGAGAAACACCATGCCTATCGAAATGATTGAAGTCGAAGAATTCAACCTCGGCACCCAGATCAAGGTCATCGGGGTCGGCGGCGGCGGCGGCAATGCCGTCGAGCACATGATCGGCTGCGCCGTCCAGGGCGTCGAATTCATCAGCGCCAACACCGACGCGCAGGCCCTCGGCCGCAGCGTCGCGCACAAGACCATCCAGCTGGGCCAGAGCGGCCTGGGCGCCGGCAGCAAGCCCGACAAGGGCCGCGAAGCCGCCGAGCTGGCCGTGGACGACATCCGTGCCGCCATCGCCGGCGCCCACATGCTGTTCATCACCGCCGGCATGGGCGGCGGCACCGGCACCGGTGCGGCGCCCGTCATTGCCCGCATCGCCAAGGAAATGGGCATCCTCACCGTGGGCGTGATCACCAAACCCTTCGACTTCGAAGGCCCGAAGCGCATGAGCAATGCCGATGCCGGTCTGACCGAGCTCGAAGCCAATGTCGACTCGCTGATCGTCGTGCTGAACGAGAAGCTGCTCGAGGTGCTGGGCGAAGACGTCACGCAGGACCAGGCCTTCGCCTATGCCAACGACGTGCTGAAAAACGCCGTGGGCGGCATTGCCGAAATCATCAACGTGCCCGGCCATGTGAACGTCGACTTCGAAGACGTGCGCACCGTCATGGGTGAACCCGGCAAGGCCATGATGGGCACGGCCGTCGCCGACGGCCCGGACCGCGCCCGCATTGCCGCCGAGCAGGCCGTGGCCTGCCCGCTGCTCGAAGGCATCGACCTCTCCGGCGCCAAGGGCGTGCTGGTGCTGATCACCGCCGCCAAGGGCTCGCTGAAGCTGAACGAATCGCGCCTGGCGATGAACACCATCCGCGCCTATGCGTCGCCCGACGCGCATGTCATCTACGGCACCGCCTACGACGACAGCCTGGGCGACCAGATCCGCGTCACCGTGGTCGCCACCGGCCTGAGCCGCCAGGGCGCACGCCGCACCGCGCCTCCGCTGCAGGTGGTGCAGCGCACCGGCACCGACAACGTCGGCTACCAGATCCCCAACCTGGGCGGCGGCATGGCCACCGGCCTGGGCGGCACGGGTGTGGCCCAGCCCGACTACGACTCCCTGCGCGGCCCGGCCGTGTGGCGCACACCGAACCGCACGCAAGCCAGCGCGCGGGTGGACGCGCTGTCTTCCGGCGGCATGGACGATTACGAGATCCCCGCCTTCCTGCGCAAACAAGCGGATTGAACGGAGCCCCCACGCTCCGCACTGCGTGTCGTCGCTGCCCCCCGAGGGGGCGCGCCCGCCTTGGGGCGGCCCGGCGCCAGGCGGAGGTGTAAAGCTACTGCGCCACCCGATCTCGCATTTCCGGTCCTCGCCGTACAGGAGTACGGCTCCGGTCCTCGGCGCGACCTCGGCTCGCTCGCTACGCTTTCCATCCCCTCAATCCTCGTGCTGCTTTAAGTTGGAGGGGATGCTCGCTGCGCTTTGCATCTCCCTGGATGCACTAAGTCAATGGGGTTCATCAGGGTTCTTCATCACCCGGAGACCTGGGGCAATTAAAATCGACGGATGCTCAACCAACGCACCCTCAAGTCCCTGACCAGCGCCATCGGCGTGGGTCTGCACAGCGGCCAGCGGGTCGAGTTGACGTTGCGGCCGGCGCAGCCGGACACGGGCATCGTGTTTCGGCGTGTGGATTTGCCGGAGCCGGTGGACATTCCGATTTCGGCGATGGCGGTGACGGACACGCGGATGGCGTCGACCATTTCCACTGGCAGCGCCAAGGTGCACACGGTGGAGCACCTGATGTCGGCCTGCGCGGGGCTGGGCATCGACAATCTCTATGTGGACATCAGCGCCGAAGAGGTGCCGATTCTGGACGGCTCGGCCGCGTCTTTCGTGTTCCTGCTGCAGAGCGCCGGCATCGAGTTGCAGCGCGCGCCCAAGCGTTTCATGCGCGTGGTCAAGCCGGTGGAGGTGCGCGAAGGCGAGGGCGCCAACACCAAGTGGGCCCGGCTCGATCCGTACCACGGCTACAAACTCAGTTTCGAGATCGACTTCGATCATCCGGCGGTGGATTCCACCGGCCAGCGGGTCGAGTTCGACATGGGCAGCGGTTCGTACTCGCGCGACATTGCGCGGGCGCGCACCTTCGGCTTCACCAAGGACGTCGAGATGATGCGCGCCAACGGCCTGGCCCTGGGCGGCGGGCTCGACAACGCGATCGTGATGGACGACTACAAGGTGCTGAACGCCGACGGCCTGCGCTACGATGATGAGTTCGTGAAGCACAAGATCCTCGATGCCATGGGCGACCTGTACCTCGTCGGCAAGCCCTTGC